>MFWP01000015.1:6398-7681 GCA_001786415.1 Candidatus Pacearchaeota archaeon RBG_19FT_COMBO_34_9 | reverse complement strand
TCTACATAACCCTTTTGTCCATCTGAAGAAAGATTTGCAACTCCCAAGATTATAACTTTTTGATGATCGGTTAGTGTTTCATAGACATCAAGGAATTCTTTTTCATTAGCTCTTCTCTGAGCCTCATCCAACAACCCTAATGTTATTTTCTCTTCTTTTTCCTCAGCAAGTTCTCCGATTTGAAATAAAACATTTAAGGCATCTCTGATATCTCCAGTAGTATGAAAATAAATTTTAGATATCTCTTTTAATACTTCTAAGTCATAAGTTTCATCGTTAAAGCTTTTCTGAGCCCGGTTTAATAAAATTTGATATATTTCTTCTTTACTGTATCTCCTGACTTTTTCTTGTTGTATTTGTAATCGGCTTTTAATTCTTGTATCAAGCTTATCAAATGCCTGGTCTTTATTTGAAACAAAAATAATATTTGAATTTGTGTTTTCAATTATAGGAGTTAAAACCTCTTGATGATCTCTTTCTTTATCTATCAATTTATCAATCTCGTCAAAGAAGAGTATTATTTTCTTTTTCCTTTTAGTTTTTAAAATCTTTATTAATTCTTCAGCTAATTGAGAACGGCTCTTTCCATTATTACTATAATTTGTTTTTTTTATGGATTCAATAATCCTCTTTGCAATAGAGATATAGCTGTTATCATTAGAACAATTTATCTCAACAAAAATTATCTGTCTTTCATAGGGAATTATTGCTTTCTTCACACTTATAGTTTTTCCAATTCCAGTATCTCCAACCAGTAAAAGATTTCCAGTTCCCAGCTCTATCTTCTTCTGAATTTTCTTTATTAAATCATCTCGAAATAAGAGTTCGTCTGGGATATAATTGCTTCTTAGAACTTCAGGACTTTTAATGATTTTCATCTTTCTGTCTTTCCAGGATTTAATTGTGCCTTTGATTCGGGATTATTAAGATTAATCTTTGGGGCTGTATCTTCTTTAGAACTTTCCCAAATCACAGAAGAATCTACTCCTAAAGTTTGAGAGATCCTAACTTTCTGCTTGATTGTCGGCTCCCAAATCCCCCAGCTTATTGCATACCAAACCTGTTTTGAATATCCTAAGGGATTATAAAAATCAGGCTCACTCAATCCCAGAGCATTAATTAGGGTTTGAAGCCTGGTTTTAAGTGCCTTATCCTTACTATGCTTTACCTTGCTATTCAAAAAAATAGGCTGAGGTTCATTATTCCCTGTTAAACCTTTATCCTGCTCCTGAATCGCCTTATTTCGCCCTGTTTCCTGTTTATCTTTATCTTGCATTTTTTGA
>MFWP01000015.1:5090-6354 GCA_001786415.1 Candidatus Pacearchaeota archaeon RBG_19FT_COMBO_34_9 | reverse complement strand
ACATTGGTTTAGACTATTTTTTAGTTGCATTTTCTTTTCTCTTTTTTCTCCAGTCATTATGACACTGAGGGCATACTTTTGGTTCTATTCTTGAAAACCATTTATGCTCACAAAATTCACAATTTAGCTCTTTTCTTTCAATCATATAAAAACTAAGGTTTTATAAAATATAAAAGACTTATTTATTTTATGAGTAAATCAGTGTTGAGGAGAAATGAAATAATCAAAGCTTTTTTTCTTGAATTTACTAATCAATCAGAAGTTTCTAAGAGAGTATATCCAAAATTATGGGAAAATCAAAGAAAAAAGAAAGCAACATCCTGGAGTATTCCTTATGTAAATAAGATATTTCAAGAGCTGAAGAAATATTTTGAAACCAAAGTGAGATCTAAAAAAATAAAACAATATGGAAAAGAAATCGATCATAAATATTCTTATTTTAAACTAAATCTTAATTTCTTTTTTGATTCTTTAGAAGAAGATTTTAAGAAAGGGGGACAAAGGGAGATTAAAGATTTTGAAAGATATTTAATAAAATATAATAAAAAAAATCAGAATTATAAAACAGAAAAACAAACAAAAGTTAAAGATTTAATTGAAAATAGAACTCAATTTACAAAAATAGAGAAAAAGATTATTGAATATATCTTCTCTTTTCAACAAATAAGAGAACTCGCTTGTAGATATGATAATCTCAAAGAGGGTATTTTAAATATTCTTGAAAGAATGTTTTTATTTAAAGTAACTCTTGAACACGAAACTCGTGGGACTGATTTTATAAAAGGGTTTTTAGTCAATAATAAAAATTTTCTTGAGAAAACAGAATCTCCAAAAGAACAATATGAAATATTCTGGAGAAAAGAGCTAAAATTGAATCAAGATTTAAGCAATAAAATTAAATTAATTTCTTCTTTCTCTAAAGGAGATTTTTTAGATTTATATGAGCCTATTCAAAAATATACTCTTATGCCTACAATTATCCCACACTATCTTTCCAATAAAAAACAAGAAGAATTATTAAAAAAATGGGGTAGAGTTTTTTATAAAAATGAGGACATCTCAAAAGATTGGGAATTTTAATTTTTAATTCTCTTAATGATTATTTGATTATTCGCTCTTCCAACTTCCAGGACTTTCTTAAACAGCCTCTTCATCTTCTCGTGCTCCTTCCTTAGATTCTCAACTTCTTTCTCCAGCTCTTGCTTTGTAATATCTAAGTATAAATCGTCTTTTGTTATCGTATCCTTCATTCCCAAAAACTCTG
>MFWP01000015.1:522-5032 GCA_001786415.1 Candidatus Pacearchaeota archaeon RBG_19FT_COMBO_34_9 | reverse complement strand
CCGAGCTATGCCTGAAATCATAGAGGGTTAAATGTTTAAACTTAGTCTGTTCTGGAAGCAAAACTTTTTTTCCTAAGGCTCTTAGCTTCTTGTTGATCTCGGGGGGATTCATCTTACATAAGAAATCATTATCCTTCAAATCCATTAAGGAAACATATTTTTTGATTTGTTCAGAACAGAGCATAAGCTTTATTTTTCTTCCGAATGTCTTTGAGGTTTCATCTCTTATATTGAGCTCCTTAAAATTGTTTGAGAAATCAGAAACTTTAATGTTCATAAGCTCGGTTACTCTTACTCCTGAATCAAAAGCAAGAACAAGAATCGGCTTCAAATCTGCGTCAGCTTCTCTTAGAATCTTGTTGAAATCTTGCTCTGTGAAATAAACAAATTTAGGTTTTTCTCCCCTTGTATCAAGCTCTTCACAAATATCTTCTATCTTAGCCTTAGAAGTCTTTTGATACCAGTGCCAGAATGTTTTAAAGACTTTGATATAATCTCCTGTGCTTTTGTATGGCTGATTTAATCTATTGCTCAAAACACCACTACGCATATCCTCAAAGAGCTTATGCAGTTGTTCTTTTGTAACCTTGCGAATATCTTTTACTTTCCTTTTTTCCAGCTCTTTAATCAAAAAAACTACTCTACCTCTTAAGGTGTTTAATCTTATTGGGCTTCTTGCACCTTTCTTTGAGCCTTTAGAAATATTCAAGCCTAAAGACATATCATTAATGAATTTTATAATTAAATCAGCGTTAGATTTTGTGATCCCTTTAATTTCTTTCTTCTCTTTCCAGTGCTCATATCTCTGCTTGTGTTTGTAAATATCCCGAACTTCTTCATTCATACATAAAAGAAGAAATAAGGCTTTAAAAACAATCCCCTTTCGGTTGGTTTATGCCCCGTCCGGGATTCGAACCCGGGTTTCAACCTTGAAAGGGTTGTGTCCTTGGCCTCTAGACTAACGGGGCGTCCTGTAATCTAAGATTAATAATTCAGGGAAAAAATAGTTTTTAAACATAACTAATAGAGAGCTATTTTTCCTTAATGCTCTTGACAATATAATAATAAATCTCGGAATTTTTCCAGGCATCTTTGCTTAATCCTGCTTTCTGGCTTAGATGTTCAAGAAAATCTTCTTTGTCAGGAAGTTCTTCCCAAACCTGAGGCAGGAAAGTTGCAGAATTAAATCCTTTTTTTAGTATAATCCCCATATTCTTGTTAATCTTCTCCAAAAGTTCTTTCTCATTCCTGAATTCCATTTTTTTTGGGATTGACAGGACAGAAATTTCTATTTTTATTCTTGAGAGTTCATTTTTATTCAGCGGAGAAAATCTGTAATCATCAAAAGCAGCATGAACTGCGTTTTCTGCCACATCTCTGTAAAGTTCCTGTTTTGGATACATGGTTCCGATGCAACCTCTAAGCTCATTATTTTCAGTAAGAGTCACAAAACATGCTTTTTTTTCTGAATATCTTTTCTTTATGCTTTCAGGAATTTTCAGCTCTTTTTTATTGAGGTAGGATTCAATTGCATCCTTGGCAAGTTTCAGGAGTTGTTTCATTTTTATATATTCCCCACATGAACATATTTTAGATACTTCTTCCCTATTTTTTCCGCAATTTTGAGGGTTAAGAGGGGAGTAACATCCCTGTTCTGCATTTTGTAGATTGGAAAGAATCTTGAAATGTGCCAGGGGATATTCTTGTCAACAGAGGAAATGAATTTTGCTATTTGCTCAAATTCTTTTTCAGAATCATTTTCTCCTGGAATTACAAGGGTAGTAATTTCCAGATGAATTCCTTTTTTATGAGCTCTCTTAATTGTTTCCAAAACAGGCTCTAATCTTCCCCCGCAGATTTTTCTGTAAAATTCATCACTGAAAGATTTCAAATCAATGTTCATCGCATCAACATAATCAGTTATATAATCAAAAGACTCTTTTGTAAAAAAACCATTTGTAACAAGGATATTTTTCAGTTTTTTCTTTTTTGCGAGTTTTGCTATATCTTTTACAAATTCAATAAAAATTGCAGGTTCAGTATAAGTATAAGAAATGCTCTTGCATTTGGATTTAATCGCTTTTTGGACTATTTCTTCAGGCGAAATATCTTTTCCAAAAATCTGCCTTTCTTTTATCTGGGATATTTCAAAATTCTGGCAGAACCCGCACCTGAAATTACAGCCAACTGTTCCTATAGAAAAACTAAATGTTCCGGGAAGAAAATGATATAATGGTTTTTTTTCAATCGGGTCAATATTCATTGAGGCAACCTTCCCATAAACCAGCAGATATAATTTATTGCCTATATTCTTCCTGACTCCACAGATTCCTGTTTTTCCTTTTGAGATAAAGCATTTGTGGCTGCAGGCAAAGCATCTTATCCTGTCTTTTTCTTTTTTATATAAATCACACTCTTTCATTATTATTTTTTATAATCAGAGAAAGATATTTTTGAGTTTACCATTTTTTTGTAGAATTCGTAAACAGGACGCTTCTCTTTTGTTGTAATTAATAGTTTAGCCAGCCCTTCCCATAAGAAAAACCAACCCCCAGGATGAGCAAGATTAATCAGGATTTTTAATAAGATAGAATTGAATTGATTTGGGAGGAGAGCAGTTATAATAATCAAAAAACTTCCTGCAATAAACCAGGCAAATCCTCTAACTTTGATTTTTTCTATAACTTTCCTGCTTTGTATTAAATGCATATGAAAATGCTCTTTCATTCTCTTTTTTATCTTGATTTCATCCATTGGCTCTCTTTTCTGTTTTGGAAGAAAAAATCTTATATGGATATCTCTCTTTTTATCCTGCGAAGCTTTCCTGCATTCAAGAAGAAAATCTTCTGATAGGGATTTTTCAGAATAAGGGCGCGGGTCAAAATCAGAAAAGAGATCACTATAAGAATCCAAAATAAGGAGAATGTCCTCTGAGGAATAATAAAGATGCTTAAACCCGCTTTTTTTCATATATAAAAAAATATTTTTAGATTTATAAGATTATCGCAGACATAAAAACTATAAACTTGAATGAATAAATTCATTTATGTGGTATTCCCAGAATAAGCAGGAGCTGGAAAAAGAGCTGGACAAATTCTTAAGCCCAAAATTAAAGAGCAGGGAAGTTCATGGATTAATTGTCCCGCATGCAGGCTATGAATTTTCAGGCGAAATTGCAGGAAAAGCTTTTTCTTTGCTTAAAAAAGCAGGGAAGGAGAAAGCAGTTATAATCGCACCTTCTCACTATACGGCATTAAAAGGAATCCTGACTTCAAATAAAAAAGAATGGTATACTCCTCTGGGAAAAATCAGCATATTCAACGAAAAATTTGATGAAGGAGATATTGAAAGAGAGCATGCAATAGATAATCAAATTCCTTTTTTGCAGAAATTGGGATTCATGGAAATTCTGCCATTAATGGCAGGGCAGATAACAGATGAACAGGCAAAAAAAATTGCAGAAAAAATCTCAAAAATTGATGCAATTTACATCTTTTCAACAGACTTGAGCCATTTTCTTCCCTATGAGCAGGCAATAACAAAAGATAAGGAAACAATAAAAATAATTAAAAAACTTGATTTTCAGAATTTCAGCAAAATTGATGCCTGCGGATTTTTTCCTTTGCTGATTTTTTTTCATTTAGGTGAGATAAAGAACTGGAAACCGCAATTAATCGAATACAAAAATTCAGGCGATATTACGGGAGAGAAATCAAGCGTTGTCGGGTATACTTCTTTCTTTTTTTAATAAAAATATGAAAATTCTCTGATGTAGGTAAATTTTTACTCTACAGAAACAAAGTTTATAAATCTCTAACCCCTGAAAATGTGATGGAAAAGAAGGTGGAGGTTGTCTTACTTATTGTTATCTCAATTTTTGCTATCTGTCTTGCTTCAGCAGAATCAATTAATGACCTCTTGCATTTAAATATTCAGACAATAAATTCTTCAGGAGATGTTGTAACAGGAACTTTTCATTTTGAGTTTAACATCTCAACTTCAAGCGATTGTGCAAATGTTGTTTATTATAATTTTACAAATTTAACAACAGATTCAAGAGGGGTAATTTCTTATTATTTAGAAAATACAAATTTAGATTATTCAGAGCAGTATTGGCTCTGTTATTACAGGGACGGAACTTTGATTAATGCTTCAAAAATTGCCAGAAACCCTTATGCTTTCAGGGCAAGAAACATAAGTTTAAGCGGTGTAGAAGTTGATTCAGACTTAAATTTGGGAAGTTATAATCTGACAATTGGCGGGGGATGGCTGGCTGGCGGGATGAGCATTCTTGGTCCAGATATATTTGCAAGAACTCTTTATGTTTATAATATAAGTTCTCTGAATGTAAATAATCTTTTTATTAATGGTTCTTCTTTTCCCTATTTTGACAATACTTTTGATTTGGGAAATTCAACATTTAGATGGAAAGACTTATGGATGACAGGAAATCTAAGGGCCGGGATAGGGAATTTCTCAGGAACAATTTACATAAATAATGCAACAGATT
>MFWP01000015.1:0-504 GCA_001786415.1 Candidatus Pacearchaeota archaeon RBG_19FT_COMBO_34_9 | reverse complement strand
GGAGTTATTTGAATTTCTCTTCTAGTGGTATAACAAAATTATTCACAGCAAGTCCTGACTGGAACATTGAAGCAAATAATTTTGTTGCTAATAATGGCCACACTATTGTTGGTTATAGCACAATTGATGTTCCCCAAGATACTTTTTCTTTAACTACTCTGGGATATACTGCAGGATATGGAAATAGAGGAAATCGTTCAATTCTTATAGGTGAGAATGCTGGTGTAGATAATCTTGGAAATTATTTAACTGCTGTTGGGTATGTTGCAGGAAGTCAATTAGATGGAATACAAAATAGGGGACATAATGTAACTGTTATAGGAGCATTTGCAGGGAGAGGAAATCTTGGACATAGGGGTGTAGGAATTGGTGTTGGTTCATTGCAGGATAATGATGGACATAATGTTACTGCAATTGGGTATGATTCAGCAGGAGATGCTGGATTTGGCAATCAAGGAAATAATCTCATAGCAATAGGGGTGGAAACAGCAATGGATAGTTCAG
>MFWP01000014.1:78906-91359 GCA_001786415.1 Candidatus Pacearchaeota archaeon RBG_19FT_COMBO_34_9 | reverse complement strand
AAAATATGGAGATAAATATAATAAACAAAGAAACTGGAAATCTTTTTTAAAAGGACATATTCTTATTGGAACACGAACTAATGTAATTTGCAGTTGTGAAGTTACAAATTCTAAAGTTGGAGATGCTACTATGGCTCCTAATTTACTACAACAAGCAAATGGAAATTTTGATATTAAAGAAGTTTCAGCTGACAAGGCATATAGCTCTCACAGAATTCTTCAAATAATAAAGTCCATTGATGCCATGCCTTTCGTTGCATTCCGTGAAGGAACAAACCCAAACCAATATTCTCCAGAAATATGGATTAAAATGTACAAATATTTTCAAGATAACAAAGAAAATTTTATGAAAAGATATCATCTGAGAAGTAATGTAGAGACAACTTTTTCAATGGTAAAAATGAGATTAGGAGAATTTCTTAAGTGCAAAAAATTTGAAGCTCAGAGAAATGAGTTAATGATGAAATTTATTTGCCATAATATTTGTTGCTTGGTCACCCAAAAATTTATTCACAAAATAGAAATTAATTTCAAGACTTGTGAGGAAAGTTTTGTAAATAAGCCACTAAAAGATTATATTGAGCCAAAAAGAGAGGATAAGCGGAAAAATAATCGGCTTGGAATGATTAAATTTTAGGGGGTTTTCGGTCAAACGCTTTTTTTATATAATGCTTTTCGTGCAACGCCTTTAAAATAACCCCTATTCAGAGAACACTAATATATTTAAATAAAAAATGCCTCACTTTCTTAATATTAATTTAAACGTCAAATAGATTAAACTAATATTCGTTGATGAGGCATCTCTTTCTTTAATAATAAATGGAAATGTATGAAATATTTAAACATTTCGTTACAAATCAAACATTTCCGAATCCTGTTTTACAGGGTTAATATAGAATTACAAAGGAGGACAAAAAAATGGTATTAGATTTTGCAAAAGAAGCGATTGAAAACGCAGGAACTCACAGCATTAACTTTGATGAACTAAAGGCTGGAAAAGCTAACATTAAGGTTGTTGGTGTTGGAGGAATGGGTTGTAATGCAGTAACATGGCTTTTTAATAAAGGAATTAACGGAGCTACAGTTTATGCAACTAACACAGATGCACTTCATCTGAGTGTTTCTAAATCCGACGAGAAAATTCTTATAGGGAAAGAATTGACAAGAGGATTAGGAGCAGGAGGAAAGCCTCAGGTAGGAAGAGAGGCTGCAAAAGAAGCTCTGGCTGAACTGAAAAAGGCAGTCGGAGGAGCAGATATGGTTTTTTGCATTGCAGGAATGGGCGGCGGAACAGGAACAGGCGCAGCACCAGTAATTGCACAAATTGCCAAGGAATCCGGAGCAGTTGTTATAGGGGTTGTCACAATGCCTTTCGAATCTGAAAGAGCAAGAATTGACAAGGCTGAATTTGGATTGCAGGAATTAAGAGAAGTTACTGATACAACAATTGTTCTTGACAATAACAGGCTAGTTGATATTGCAGGGCAGCTGCCTATTGAACAGGCATTTGCTGTTGCTAATGAACTTGTAAGCACTATGTGCAAGGGTATTGTTGAAACAATTACATTGCCAAGCTTAATCAATCTCGACTATGCGGACGTTTCAGCTATAATGAAAGACGGCGGTGTTGCTGTTATAGGAATTGGAGAGGCAGACACACAGAACAAAGTTATGGAAGCTGTTCAGCAGGCACTTACTCATCCTCTACTTGATGTGGATTATAAAGGAGCTACTGGAGCTTTGATACATGTTACTTGCGGGCCTGACCTGAAATTGGAAGAATTTGACTTAATTGGAAGAGTTGTTTCTGAAAATTTGAATCCAGAAGCTAATGTAATTATTGGAGCAAGAATCAGCAAAGAATTCACAGGAAAAGTCAGAGTTATAACAATAATGACAGGAGTTAAATCTCCATATGTTTTGGGAAGAGATATAGAACAAAACACAAATTCATCGCATCCAGTTTCAAGAGAAATGTCTGATTTAGGGATAGAAGTCTGGCGTTAAGTAAATAAGGAATTTTTATTTTTTTTATTTTTTCCTTTGTTTGATTTATCGAACGAGGCCTGAATTTTGTTCAGAGCCTTTTATTTTTATCCTTCTATTTTCACAGGCCTTTTCATTTTTTTGTCGCCGTAAGAATTGAAGTATAAAATTCTGTCTAAATCTATTTTTGCATGTCTTGTTCTTGGTTTTTCAGATTCATACCCAATAGGCAATAAAGCTTCAATATTTACATTGTCCGGAATTTTTAATTCTCTCTTAACATGTTCTTCAACAAAATGCCCTATCCAGCAGGTTGATAATCCTGCTTCTTCTATATTTAGGAGAAAATTCTGAATTGCAGCACCAGCCTGCTGCCTGCACCAGATTTCACTCTTTTCGCCATATGCATTCTTTGTTCTTGAACAATCAGAGCATACAACAACAAGATATTTTGCCTTGGCAATAAACTGCTGCTGTGTAGCTTCTGCTATTTTGTCTATTTTTTCTTCATTGTCGACAAGGATAAATTTTAATGTGTAATTATTTCCTGCCATCGGAGCATATCTTGCAGAATCAATGCATTCAATAATTGTCCTCCAATTCGGTTTTTTATTGCTGAATTTTCTCACGCTGTGCCTGTTTTCTATTGCTTTGTTAAGTTCCATAATTTATTAAAATAAACCAATTATAAAAAGGTTTTGAATTAAATTTATAAATAGTGTCTGTTTGGATTAATTATGGCAGCAACACCACCAGACCCAAGAAAAAGAAAACTTGACTATAACGTGTCTCAGGCAGTTTATGACGAATTCGCAAAAAACTGCAGCAGAAAAGGATTTGCTCCCCAGATTATTCTGGAGAAACTTATGGCTAAGTTTAACCAGACAGGGCAAATTTAATTATAATTTCCTGTTAAGAATTCTTAAAGAATAACTTTAAATAATTAAAAAATTTTGCTTGGTTAAGTCCCGGTAGCTCAGCTGGTAGAGCACATGACTGTTAATCATGGGGTCGTAGGTTCGAGTCCTGCCCGGGACGTTTACTTTTTCTTCTTTAATTTTTTCAACCCCAAATCCAAAACCGGCTGTACATGGTGCTTTTCCAGATATGAATAGACATTTGCCTGTTTGCTTCCCTGGATTATCAAAATGACAGCATCCTGCGCATTTTTTATATTTTCAGGAGAACCGATAATTCCCACATTATTATTTTTTATTTCAAAATAACATTCTGTTAAATTGCTTAATGTTTTTAGAGTTTTTCCGTTTCTTCCGATAATCCTTGCCCTGATTGTTTCAAAATCTTTTCTTGGTGTATAATCTTTTATATTCAAAATTTCAAAAAGAAAATCCTCTTTTTTTATTAACAATGCCATTGATAATGGAAAACCAAAACTAATAGCATCCAGAACTTTTTCTGCAATATATTCATCTTCAGTATTTCCCTGAACAGATATTTCATCATTTTTGATTGTTATTTTTACGTTTAATATCTCTTCAAGCTTTTTTTTGTTTTTTAATATCTTTGAAATATTATCAGAAATTATCATTTTATTATAATATAATTATGGGTTTTAAGATTTCCTATTTAGAATTCAGATTTTTCTGTTTTTAAGTATCCCTTCCTCTTAAGCCATTCAATTTGGTTTGGCTTGTATTTAAGGATTATATCTCCTTTTTCGTTGTCCAGTTCCCATGGCTCAACAATAACTACATCTCCTGGGCGAAGCCATAGTTTTCTTTTTAATCTTCCAGGAACACGGCAATTTCTTGTTTTTCCGTCTGAACAGCTTACAAGCATTTTATTCCCCCCAAGCCTTTGTTCTATAGTTCCTATAATTTCTTTCCCTCTTGGCAAAGGGGCACGGCTTATTACCTGCTGTTCTCCGTTTTCATTTTCAATCTCTTCTCCGTCAAAATCTTCTGGCATGAATATTAAATTGAAAAGAGAATTTATAAAACTGTTGCATTGCAAAAAGATTATAGAAGAACTAATGCGAATGGAATCCCCTGTATTGTCTTTGTTCCTTCTTTTTCTATTATTCCTGCTTTTATAGCTGTATCAACAGAATTTTTTCCTGCAATATTAAAAGTTGCATCTTCTTTCTGCATTCTTTTCATTATTGCAATTGCTTCATCCTCTGAAAATTCTTCCTTCCCATAAAAACTTTCTTTTATATCCAGCTGAGATTTTCCTTCCTCAAATTTTTTACCCAAAAGTTCAGAATCACAGATAGCTATAACATATCTGTAGGATTTTATAATACGAATAATCATAATAAAACAAAAAATAAGAAAGTTAATAAATTTTTTTCTTATTTAATCGGTGTGAAAAGAGTCAAAATTATTTCTTGCCCATCATTCTGCAGACTGTAGTCCCGCATTTTGGACATTTGCCCTTCATCATTGTTGTGCCTCTTGAAGTTTTGCTTTCTTTTCCATCCTTCATTTCTACACTTTCCTTACACTTAACACAATATGCTTGTACCATTTTTCCTCCTTTATAGGATTTAATTAACAAATTCTATGAATCTGTATAAAATTTAAAGATTAATTTTGTTTTTAAATGTTTATATAAAGGAATTTAAGATTAAATCTTGCTTCGCATGCTGTGTTTTGCCCCGCAGGCAAATCGCCAATCGCTGTTGGCTCAAATCTTTTGTCTTACTGAATGTTTGGCGCCACAAGCTAGGCAATGAATAAAAGAAAATCTGTCTTCTTTAATTAATTCTGTATCAGGTTTGCCGCATTCCCTGCATAAGACAAATTCCTTTACATATTGCTCTATTTTCTGGTTTATTTTTGAAGAAGGAATATTATTATTCAATATCATTCTGTCACCGTCTGGCTGTCCTGATGTTGCAAGCTCCCTTAATAAGAATTTCTGGAAGTGCTCGGGGTTTCTTCTTAGATAATCAGCAATCTGGAAAAAATTAGTCAATATGGTTTTTTTACCTTCAAAATGCCCCTCTACCTTCGGAATTTCAAATCTTTCTCCTGAAGTTTCAGGCTTTTTTATCTTATTATAAGCTTCATTGAGAAGTTTTTCATAATCATCCATGAAATAAATTCATAAGACAAGTTTATAAATGTTTTAATAATATTTTTTTAATGAAACATCCGACAAAGGTTGAAAAATATTCAGGAACTTCTCAGGAACTTGCAAAAGATATTGGAAGAATGAGATATGATGCTGTCGCAGAGTTTTATAATTATCTTGGAGATGATTTAATGGAACAAGCTAGAGCAGACAGAGCGAGAGGGAATATCCAGTTGGCAGGCAAGCTTGAATCAACAGCCCAGAAATTTTATGAAGCGAGGGATAAAATGTTTGATATCTGGAATTTGTGCAAGAAGCACATTAAAGAGGAATAAGCTTATCCAAGCCACCTTACTTTTCCGGGGCGAGGCTCAAATACAATTCCTTCTTCAAGAAGTTTCTTGATTTCCTGATTTATTATTTCAGGAGATATTTCCTTCAAGCCCATGATTATGTTGTCCATATCAATTCCGTTGTCTTTTTCTGCTTCTTTTATTATGCCCAGAATTTTATCTTTAATCGCAATTATCTGCTCTCTTGCAGGAGGCCTGAAATTCTTATTTTTTTCTTTTTCAATTTCAAGCTTTCGAACAAGGAGATATTTTATATCCTGCTCTCTCATGATTTCAGGGGATACGTAGACCTCATTATTAAAAAACCTAAGATTTCCTATAACCAATACTGTCTGTCCCTGCGTAATATTTCTGAATTTGTTTACTTCATCCCCAAAACATTTTATCTTTATCTGTCCTGAGCCGTCATCAAGTGTGAAGAAAATATATTTCTTTTCTCCTGCGCTTTCGTATTTGTCAACTATGTTTCCTATAAGATTCACTCGTATAATCCTTTTATCCCCAAGTTCCAGAAAAGAAAATTTTTCGCCGTCTGTTATCGGTTTTCCTATCAGAATATCCCCTATCCTGAATTTATATGCAATATTCCTCTTAAATTGTTCTGGCATTTTATTTTATATATTGTTTTTCAAATTTTTTGATAGCTTTATTTATATCTAAACCAACATTATTCCAATCATTAGCCAGTGCTTTTGCATCCTGTTCTGTAGGGGTGTATTTATCAGAATAGTCTGGATTAATATCTTCTAGTTTTATCGGTTCTGGAAAAAGCTGGATAACAGAACCCATCCCCCTAATGAAGCTTTCAATTCCTTTTCTTAATTTCATTTTCTAAAAAATCAAAGTATATTTTTAAAGATTTATGAACTGGTTCTGCTGATATATCCTCTTCTCGGGGTGAATATCTCTGAATTGATCCTTAGTTTCTCTATTGCCTCTTCAATATCCTCTTTGCTCATTTTACCTTCCATTTCTTTTTCAATTTCTTCTATCGGAATCATCTTTCCTATTTTATTTTCCAAATCAATTATTATGTCTTTTACCATAAAAACTTTATTTCTCTGGGAACTCGAGAATTTTCCTGAAATCCTGTCAATATCAAAAGTTTTTGATTCATAATCATAACCAACCTGCATAAGATAATATTTCATGATATCTATTGCTCTTTTTGCATCATCTTTTGTAACTTTTTTGCTTAGCCTCATTTTTGCACTTGCCTCTGACATTCTTATCAGTGCCTGCAACTGCCTTGCAGATATTGGAATTGGGCGAAGTCCTGATTCAATAGCAACAGGCTGATTTCTTAATTCAATGTAGAAATTTTTTATTTCTTCCACTGCTTCATCACTTAATTCTGGTTTTATTCTCTGTTTTGCATATGCAATATATTTTCTGAATAATTCTCTTGGTATTAACATGCTTTCTCCTTCTTTCTGATGCTCATGAAGTACATGTTCTGCAATCATTTCATCTTTTTGCCTGTTTGGAATATCCCTTAAAGTAAAAATTATATCAAATCTGTTTATCAGAGTCGGAGGCAAATCAATCTGCTGTGCAATCGGCTGGTTTGGGTCAAATCTTCCGAATTTTGGATTTGCTGCTGCGAGTACAGAAGTTTCAGCACGAAGGGTTGCCTGAACATTTGCCTTGCTTACTGTTATTGTCTGCTGTTCCATTGCTTCATGCATCGCACTTCTGTCATTTGGGTCCATTTTTTCCAGTTCATCTATGCATACAAGCCCTTTATTAGCTAAAACCATTGCCCCTGCTTCAAGACTCCATCCCCTCAAATATTCATCTCTTACAACTGTTGCAGTAAGTCCTGCTCCTGATGCTGATTTTCCTACGACATATCTTCCTTTTGGAGAAATGTTTGCCATAAATCCCAATGTAACTGATTTGGCAACTCCCGGATCTCCAATTAACAAAATATGTATATCTCCCCTGCTTTTTTGTCCGTCAGCAAGAACTTTTTTTACTCCGCTGAATAACTGAAGGACAAGGGATTTTTTTATTTCTTCATAGCCCCAAATGCTTGGGGTAATGCTTCTTGCAAGATTTTCAAAAACCATTGGGTCTGCTGAAAGTTCAAGGATCTGTCTTTCATCTTCTTCACTTATATCTAATTCTTCAAATGTTTCTTCAAGAGGAATAATATTATTTGCTTCAATTGCAAGTTCAAACCTTGTTGACAAACCGCCTGAATGCAAGGGGATAGGCACTTCTTTTAAAATTCCAATGATTTTTATCCTGCTTCCAGGGGTGGTTTTTTCTTCCATTCTTGGCTCTACCAAATCCTCTTTTACAAAAACATGCATTCTTTTTGGCTGTTCTCCTCCTGAAAGGGATTCCGGGGCTTCTTCCACAACAAGTCTTTGAGTATCAACCATTTCCTTGCTGATTAATTTAAATCCGCCTCTTCTTCCACATGAACATCTTGGAGGCTCGCGGAATTTTTTTTCTATCTGCAGGACAGACATTATTGTCCCGCAACTCGGACATTCAAATTTTGCATTTACAACCTGGGGACGGACATCAGAGGTTTGACGAATTATTCCTTCAATTACAATCATTTCATTCAGATGTTTTGAACGGATATTTCTTACTTTTATTTCCTGGCTTTTAGGGATGTTTACAAGCCTGACTCTTGCATCTTTTATGAGTCCCAGTTCTTCTACTGCTATTTCAATAAGCCTCAGGGTTTCTTCAGGATTAGAAAGAATTTCATCAGGAAGTCTGTTTGAGAATTCTGTAAGCTTCATAAAATCAAGAGTTACTACATTAATCCCTTTTCTCCATGATTTTCCTATCTCTTTCTTGTAAAAATCAAAGAATTTTTTTGCCTCAATGACTAAATCCTCTATTTTTCCTTTTTCTTCTCCTAATCCTGCTCGTTTTGGATTATGGGAAGTTTCATTAAATTGCTCTTCTTCCGCCATATCCACTGGAGAGAGATTTTCTTTAAATTAATTTCTATAGTTGGAAATAGATAAGAATTAATTAACGAGGTAACCTAGAAGATTGTTATTACAAGTAGCTGCTGAATTACAGAGACTGCATGTTCCAGCACAGTTATAACGTTTATAGCATTCACCGCACCAACTACTGCCTATATAACATCCCTTACTACCACAATTTGTAGTCGTGCAAGTAGATGCTGTTGTAAAACTACCAGTACTACCACAATAGTTAGCAATTGTATAAAGTGCTGTCCCTTTAGTCAAGCCACTTGGTGTATCTGCGCAAACCCAGTTTGTTCCATCAAATTGAAGAAATTGATTTGCTGTGCAAGGAGAAGGGGGAGCCATTTCTGAAACTAAATGCCCCGGATTTGGTTTTGTTCCAGGAGTCAAGGCATAAACTCCCACACTAACAATTGCTAAAATTCCCAGTGTTATAAGAAAATAAAGCCAGCGATTTGATAAACTAATTGTTATGCCTTTCCTCTTTTTCATATTAATTATAAGAATATAGAATTTTTAAATGTTTATTTTTTTATGCTGCATTTCTTAAAAGATTTCTTTGATAATGGGCAATGTAAGGGAAAAAATTTATTTTTCTTTTTTCCTTATATATTTTAGGTTTATCTAATTGTCTGCTAATTATCTTTTCAGATATTTCTTTTATTTTTTCTATTTCTTTGTAAAGAACATTCTTCATATCTTCTTCATATGTTATTATTTTATATTTTTCTTCACTTTCTTTCACAATTTCTCCTAAACAAGTACCCTGATTATTTAATATCCTGTATTCACCGGTTTTTCTATGAACAGTGTGAACATCAGCATTCCATCTGAGAGTCATAAAATCTTCTTCTCTTAATCCGTTAACTAAAGTGCATTGTTTCATATTTTGGGCTGTTAAGAGATATTTAAAAAACTTGCTTTTTTGTTTTTAAGAATTATTTATAATTTTTCAGGGCTTCTTTGACATTCTTTAATAACTGGGACATTGAATCCTCAAGCTGCTGTTTGTTTTTTGTACCGGTACATACAAGTTTTCCGTTGCTGAATAAAAGGAAAGTTGCATTTGGTTCTATCAGTTTGTACACAAGCCCTGGAAACTGCTCTGGTTCATATTCTGTATTCTTCATTTCCAAAGCCAGAAAATTAAGATTGAGTTTTAGATTTATTGTTCCTGATGCTACTATATTCTGAACAGTTATCTTTGGCTTTGTTGTAATTTTGACATTTATTTTTTTTAACTGTTTTATAACTGCATCAATGACCTGCCTTACCTGTGTAGTTGATTTTGTCCCTGTGCATACAAGATTTCCTGAGGAAAAAACAAGAACAGCAGATTTTGGCTCTTTGACCCTTAGAACCAATCCTGGAAAAGTTTCAGGATTATATTCAGTATTCGGCTGTGTCCTTGCCAATTTTGTCAGAGGAACAGGCTTTCCGAGAGAAGCTGTGGCGACGATGTTTTGTATCTTATAATTGCTTTTTGAAGACATTTTATATTTAAATAGTAGAAAAATTCCTTTATAAAGCTTTATAAATAAAAATTATCCATATTTCCAGTTTCTTTTCTGTTTTCCAAAATCTTTTTTTATCTCGGTTAAGGTTGCGATATCCGATGCACTTCTGTCAGGGCGAAGAGCTGTAAATCTTGGGAATCTTAATGCAAAACCAGAAGAATATGTAGGAGATTTTTGGATTTCCTGATATGTCACTGAAACGACAATTTTGGGTTTTATTTTTACATTTTTTCCTTTTTCTTCTGTTATCAAAGGCTTGACTTTTTCTGTAAGCTCTTCAAAAGAGACTCCTTCTTCTTTTTTTTCTTTGAAACCTGTTCCGACTTTTCCTATTTCCAGGAATTTATCCTTATCTCTGCATGAAAGAATAAAACTTGAAATCCAGCCAGAGCGTTTCCCTTTTCCATATTCCCCCCCAGTTATAACCAAATCAAAATCCCTCTCTTCAGGTTTTATTTTCAGCATATGCCCTACTCTGCTTCCGGGGTTATATACTGCATCAAGATTTTTCATCATAACTCCCTCTTGCCTGTCCTTTAATGCCTTCTTATAAAAATCTTCTGCTTTTTTTTCATCATCAGTAATTATCTGCTTTGAATGAATTATTTTGTAAGGATGACTTTCAATAATCTTTTTTATTAATTCTGTTCTTTTTTTGAAATGTTCATCAAGAAGGGATTTCCCATTGTAATATAAAATATCAAAGACATTTATTTCTATAGGCAGTTCTTCCTGTAACTTTTCAATGTCATATTTTCTCTTTATTCTCTGACTTATACTTTGAAAGGGTTTGTATTCTTTTGTCTTTTTATCAAAGCCGACTGCTTCTGAATCAAGTATGGCAGAATCTGCATTTACATATTTTCTTATGTAATCAGCAACTTCCGGAAATTGCTTTGTAACATTTTCAAGACGTCTTGTAAACAGGATAATATTATTTCCTTTTTTATGAATTATCAGGCGAAAGCCGTCATATTTATATTCTATTGCGCATGGTTTTCCAACTGCTTCAAATCCTTCTTTTATTGTTTTTGCTTTTTGTGCGAGCATTGCCTTAATAGGTTTTCCGATCTCAACTTTAACTTTTCCCAGCCCACTAGTTTTTCCTTTTTTTACAATATCAAAAATAGCAGCTAAATCATTTGCCTTGTCAATTGCTCCCTGAATCTTTTGTGCCTCTTCTTTTTCATTCTTAAAAAATGCATGTGCCATCGATTCTCTGATTGTACTGACTTGTATCCCAATTCTCAAATCCCCTATTAATGTTCTTACAAGATAAAGCGCTTCTACAGGCGATGCTGATGTAAGCAATTCTGTTATTAATGCAATTTTTTTATCTACTGTTCCTTTTCCTTCCAATGCAGGGAGTTTCCTTAAATTTTCCAGGATTTTTTCAGTAGTTAGAATATGGCTTTGCAATGTTGATTGTTTTTTGTTTTTTGTTAATTTTTCAGCAACTTTTCCCAAGTCTCCCAGTGATTTCCATTCCTGCACAACTTTTTCTTTGTTAATACCAACAGCTTTTGAAATTGCTTTTATTGCAAGTTGACTGCTAATTCCTATTTTTCTTTCATCATAGTCCGGATAGATATTTCCTAATAACAAGTATAATACTTCTCTATCTGATGTGTCAAGATGCTTTAAAAATTCAGAGAGAATCTTTATTTTTTCAAGCCTTTTTGTTGTTCCTGAAAGAGATTCATATAATTCGGCAAGTTTAAGATATCTAATTTTAATTCACCTTATGAATAAATAGAATAAGAAGTTTTTAATTCTTGCCTGTTAACTTTTTGATTTCTTCTCTAGCTTTTTGACTTTCTCTAACCTGCTCTTTGTCTCTCTGCAAAAGCAATGTTTCAAATTCGCTGATATGTGTCTTTTCTTCTTTAGCAATATCAAGAAGAACTTTTTTGATATCTTTATCTTTTGTTTTGGCTGCTAATTGCTCATAAAGACTGACTGCATCAAGTTCTGCAATCATTCCTAATCTCAGAATTTCTTTATCAAGATCTTCCTCTTTTACTTTATCAAGATTTATTGGCTCCTGTGAAAGCATAAGATAACAAAAGAAATAGTCTTTATATATTTTATTTTTATTTAGCCATGCTTCTTCTTATGTTTTTTCCCTTCTTCCTTCTTTGATGATGTCTTAATCCCCTTGATTTTTTTGCAGAAGAAGTCAGTCCTCTCAATGCTCTTTTTTTATTTTTGGGGTTGCAAATCCAGTTTATTGTTTTGTCATTCTTTATCTCAGGCATATTCGGATTTACCAAAATAATTTCAAAGAAATAATTTACCCCGTCTTTTCCTATTGGGTAGGAATTTAACACTTCAAGATTCTCGTATTTTCTTGCAGTTCTCTGCTCTGCTATCCCCTTGTAGTTCATCTGCAGATTTTTTCTTATATGCATTCTTTTGCCTCTTCTTCCTTTATTTGGGCGGGGTCTTTTGTGTCCTCCTCTTTTTATCCTTACTCTTACAATAACAAATCCTTTCTTGTCTTTATATCCCAAAGCCCTTGCTTTGTCTAATCTTAATGGTTTCTCAACTCTTGTAAATGCAGGATTATGACGCCATTCTACCATGCGCTTTCTT
>MFWP01000014.1:60768-78873 GCA_001786415.1 Candidatus Pacearchaeota archaeon RBG_19FT_COMBO_34_9 | reverse complement strand
AAAAATGATTTTTAAATATTGGGGTTTGTCTGTTAATTGGTATTTGCAAAAACTTTTAAATAACTTTCTCACTCTCTTTATGTATGAGGCTGTAGCTCAGTCTGGTTTTAGAGCACTGCTCTGATAGACTCAAACACAGTTTGGTCTGCCGAACTCGTTTGACTTCAGCAAGGCAGGGGTCCACAGTTCAAATCTGTGCAGCCTCATTCATTTCCCAAACCTTCTTTGCCTTCCTTTGAATTCTTCTATTGCCTCTTTTAAATCCTGCTTTGTAAATTCAGGCCACATTTTGTCAAGAAAAAGCCATTCGCTGTAAACTGACTGCCATAGAAGAAAATTGCTTGTTCTTTTTTCTCTGCCTGTTCTTATTATTAAATCAGGCTCATCACTAACCCAGAGGCTATCCTGAAAATTTTTTTCATTGATTTCTTTTTTCTCTTTTATTAACCTTTTTATTGCAGATAAAATTTCCTGCCTCCCGCTGTATGCAAGCGCGAAATTAATTATAAAACCATTATATTTTTCTGTTTTTTTCTCCAGCCTTTTTATTATCTCCTGAATCTTTTTTTCAAGCAAATTCTTTTCTCCAATAAACCTTATCTTTACCTTGTTTTCATCAATTTTTTTGTTATTTTCAAATCTTTTAAAGAACTTTTTGAAGAGAGCCATAAGAAAGTTAACTTCTTCTCTTGAGCGATTGAAGTTTTCTATAGAAAAACAATATAGTGTTAATTCTTTTACATTTAATTCCTTGCACCAATCCAAAAGTTCTTCTACTCTTTTGACTCCTTCTTCATGTCCTTTCCAGGGAGATTGTCCAATTCTCCTGGCAAATCTTCTATTACCATCAAGTATTATTGCCACATGTAAATTATTTTTTATCATATAAATATTGTTTAATTTTATTTTGTTTCCGTTTGATAGAGAAACCGACTTTATTTAAAAAAATTTCTATATTTTCTTTCTTTGTAATTGAAAAATAAAAGGTTGAATTATGATACCTCTTATCTTCACTGATAATCGATGTTTTGATTTTTATCCGACTTAATAATTTTTTAATAGTTGATAGTCCTTGATGATTAATAGAACAAATTGTGATGGTGAAACTCCTTATTCCTGTCAAAACAGAACCTTCACTATCATAAAACCCTCTTAAAAATGTACCAATAATCTTTTCATTATTAGATTTTAGTATCTCTTTAGGAACTTGCCAATTTTTAGTTCCAAATTCATAAGAAGATAAATCTTCATATATTTCCTTTCTGGTAAGTTTTGCTATCCAAATATTGCTCCATTTTTTATTAAGTTTGTTCCTATCCCTATAATACAAAGAAGGGGTAACCCCATAAACACATTTAATGGATTGTATAAACTTATCAATAAAATCTTTATCTTTTACAGATAAATTAACATTATACAAATTATAATCCCATCTTTGTTTGTGTGCCTTTCCTAAAAAGACACAACCATCTCCACACATAACACCTAATAGATATGCTCTATTACATGTTAATTTTTTGTAATTTTTGTTTGGAATTATTTTAGTAATACTTCTACAAATAATATTCTCTTTTTTTAATAATTGCAAAACTCTTGTATGTGAAATATTTATTTTTTGGCTTACTTTTCTTGAGGATAGGCCTTGTTTGTATAATTCTTTGATTTGCGTTCTCAAAGGGGATAAGTGATATTTCTGTTTAACTCCATCAAATCTTATCTTAGAAATTATGGGCATAAAAATAAAAGTTTTTTGGATATATAAGACTTTCCATCTAAGATACCAATTTGGAGAAAATATGCTTTATTGTTAAGAAAGGTTATCTTTAATTTTTTATTCCTAATTCAAGAATTAACTTTCCATCAGAAAGATTATAATTTTTTATAGGAAGATTTATCGGGATTATCTTTGCATATGCTTTTTCTTTTGCAATAGCCTTTATTTCTATGCTGCTTTCAAGTTTTATTATTGAAATATCATCTGTTGATTTGACTCCCGGCATTTCAATTTCATATATCACTTTATTTGAAAGCCTTCTGATTTTTGTTGATGGTTCTTCTTTCGGCAAATCCGCGAATTGCTTTATTCTTTCTTTTGTAAAGGTATTTGGTTTTATCTTTTCTGTTTCTTTTATTTTCTGCTGCGGTTTATCTCCAAGTTGGGTTACCTTTATTTTTGGAGGACCATCTCCAAAAGTTGAGATGCTTATGCTTAGTCCGTCTTTTTTTATCTTTTTTTGCTTATCTGGCTGGGAAAAATAATTCCTGCTTAATTGCTCATCAAATTCCCTGTTCAAATTTTTCATAAGCGAATTGAATAGAGTATTAAATCCTATTGGAAGCTTTATTTCATTTATAGGAGATGCAAAATCATTCTTTCCAAGCATGCCCCATTCTTCATCATCATTTTCTGAATCAAACCTGCTGCCGCAATAAGGGCAGAAGCTGTATTTTTCATCTATTTTCTTTCTGCATTTTGGACATTTTTTCTTCTTGAACATAGTAAATTTCCCTTAAGAGAGTATACTGAACTTCGTTTAAATAATTTTGGTAGGAAAATTATGCGCCATTCGGGAATTGAACCCGACTCTAAACCTTTTTCCTAGTAGTTGAGCCGCCACTCTAAATTTTTTCCTAGTAGTTGAGCACCACTCTAACCTTGGGAAGGTTTTATTCTGCCGATGAACTAATGACGCTTGAGGCACAATTTTTTCAATATAATAAATAATTTAAAGGTTATTATGGTGGATTTTTTATGACAGAAATTGAAAGGAAGATATTATGGTATATGTATTCTGAAAATAATCCTGAAAGGCATTTCTGGAACGTTCTTATTATTAATGAAGGTGAGAAAATAAAAACAGCAAAGCAGAAACTTTATGAAGAACTTAGCCCTCTTGTAGAAGGCACTTTAGTTTCATTTAACCCCATTGTTAATGAATATTTAATTGATAAAGGGAAAATTGAGAATTCTAAGTTATATTATGAACTTCTTTGTTTAGAGGCTACTGTATCTGCTGTTAATTTTTCCAATGTTTATCAGGGAAAAGTAAAATGGGACAGAAGGTTGCAGCCAAGAAAGAGCAAAGATGGCTGGGATGATTTTATAGACAAGATTTACCGCGGGGAGATTTAGTTAGTTTTTTATATATTCCAGTTCTAAGTTTTATATGGCAAACAGGAAATTTTACATTACAACACCTATTTATTATCCGAACGACATACCCCATATAGGGCATGCATACACAACTATAGCAGCAGATGTGCTTGCGAGATGGCATAAGCTGAAAGGAGACAAAGTCTGGTTTTTGACAGGAACAGATGAGCATGGAAAGAAAATTCAAAATGCTGCTGAAAAAAAAGGAAAATCTCCCAAAGAATTTGTTGATGATTTAATCCCCAAGTTCAAAGATGCATGGAAAAAGCTGAATATTGAATACAGTAGGTTTATTAGGACAACAGATAGAGATCATGAAAAGAAGGTCCAGGAAATCCTGAATAAAGTTTATGACAATGGAGACATTTATCTGGGAAAATATGAGGGCTATTATTGCACAGCCTGCGAAGCCTATTACACTGAGAAAGACCTGGAAAACGGCTGCTGTCCTATTCACAAAACAAAGGTGGATTTGCTGAAAGAACCAAGTTATTTTTTCAAGCTAGGCAAATACCAGAAACAGCTTTTGGAATTATATAAAAAAAACTCCGAATTCATTTCGCCTAAAAACAGAAAGCTGGAAATAATAAACAGGATAAAAGAGGGGTTGGATGATTTGAGCATTTCAAGGACGAGCTTTGATTGGGGGATTCCTCTGCCTTTTGATAAAAAGCATGTATGCTATGTATGGTTTGATGCTTTGCTCAATTATTATTCAGGTGCAAATGATTTTTGGCCTGCAGATATCCATCTTGTCGGAAAAGATATTTTATGGTTTCATGTTGTTATTTGGCCTGCAATGCTCTTGTCTGCAGGAATAAAACTGCCGAAGAAGATATTTGCTCATGGCTGGTGGACTTTTGACAAGGAAAAGATTTCCAAATCAAGAGGGAAAGTGATTAATGTTGATGATCTTGTCAGCATAGCAGGAGTTGATTCAGCCAGATATTTCCTATTTAGAGAAACTCCTTTCGGAGAAGATGGAGACTTTTCAGAGCAGGCGCTTATAGACAGGCACAATAATGAACTTGCTGACAAACTTGGGAATTTAGTTTCAAGAGTTGCTGCCCTGGCAGAAAAATATGGAATTCAAAAAACTGAAAATAGATTGCTGAAAAAATTAAAATTGAAAGAGATTGAAAAGCATTTTGAGAAATATGAAATTGACAGAGCATTGAATGAGATATTTGCCTTTATTGATGTCTGCAATGAATATGTTCAAAGCAAAAAACCATGGGAGACACATGATAAAAAAGTTTTGTATGAACTGGCAGATAGTATAAGAGAAATTGCAAAACTTCTGTTTCCATTTATTCCTGAAACAAGCGAGAAGATTGCAAAACAATTCAGGACAGATAAAATTAAAAAAGATGAGATTTTGTTCAAGAAGGTATAATGATAAAATTAGATAAAAGGATAAAATTTGAATTCCCTATTGAGGTTAAGAAATTTTTAAAGAAAGAAAAAATTGAAGTTAAAGAAATAAAAAATCGGATTTCTTTCAGTGTATATGAAGACTTATTAAATAAGAATTATAAAGAAATTAAATACAAAGAAGTTAAAATAATAATAAATGGTATTAGTAAGTTTAAAGGAAATAAAATTTATATTAGTCCTAAAAAAATAAGTAAGAACAAATCATTTAAAAAATCTGTTCAGTTTTCTGATGATTATTCAATTTATTATTTAATCTTTATTAAAAAAGAAAACAATATAAAAAATGCCTGAAGGAATAATTAATTTTTCAGACTGGGAAAAACTCGACTTGCGAGTCGGGAAAATAACTGAAGTTGAAGAAATTGAAAATGCAGACAAGCTTTACAAATTAACTGTTGATATCGGAAATGAAAAAAGAATTGTATGTGCAGGAATAAAAGAACATTACACAAAAAAAGAACTCAAGGGAAAGAAGATTATTCTCTTTGCAAATCTTGCTCCGAGAAAGATGAAAGGTATTGAAAGTCAGGGAATGATTTTAGCCGCAGTTAATCAGGATGAGAGCAAAGTTATTCTTATTTCTCCTGAAAGCGATATTGAAATAGGTAGCAAGATAAGATAATTTATGGTCCCCTTAATCCTAATCTTCTCATGACTCTTTCAAATAATTTTTCCCTGTCTTTATCAGAATCATACGGAACTTCCAAAAGTCTTGCAGCAATTTCTTTGTAAGCCCTTGATGCATTGCTCTTTGGGTGCGTATGAATTACAGCATTCTTCATGTTTAGCGATTTCTGGACAGATATATCTTCAGGAACCATACCTAAAATAGGCACTTCAAGCATCTCTTTTACAATATCAGGCCGCATTTCAATTTCATTATTTTTTACTCTTGTAACTATAACCCCCAAAATGGATTTTTCCATCTGTTCTGCTATTTTTATTGCTTTTAATGCATCTGTTATTGCGGGCATTTCTGGATTTGTCACCACAATCAATTCATCTGCCATATTTATCAAAGAAAGTGCCTCATTGCCTAAACCTGCAGCACTATCAACAATGATATAATCAGAAATTTTCTTAAAATCTTCCCTGAAATCCTTTATTTTTTCAGGCTTTATCCTGCTTAATTCCCTTATTGATAATGATGAAGGCATTATTTTTATTCCTGATTCATGTTCATAAACTGCTTCAAAAGCATCTGCCTTTCCGGAAAGCACATGATTGAGATTTATAGGGACTTCAGGCGAATTTAGATGAACTCCAATGTTTGGGGTGGTTAAATTCCCGTCAATTATAAGGACATCCTTACCAAAATAATTTATTGCTGCACCGAGATTTATTGCTGTTGTTGTTTTTCCAACCCCTCCTTTCCCAGAGGTTATTACTATTATTTTTTTCATTTTAAAGTGTAGAAATGGGTTCTACGTTGAAAGAAATTGCTTTACTTTACTTATAAATTTTTCTAATAAGTCTGCATATTCCTTGAGCTTTTCCAGATTTACATCTATTTCTTCTCCGCGATAAAATATTTTTAAGGTAACATTCTTTCTGAATTCTCCGATTCTTTCTGTTTTTAATTCCCTTATTTTCCTGAACATTTCATATAAATCAATCACTTTTAGGAATTCCTTGTCTTTTTTGAACAAATTACTTACTTCTTTTATCATGCCTACAGGATTTTCAGGGATTGATGAAATTTTCTTCTTCTTTTTCGCATGCTGTAATGTTCTTTCTATGCTTGTTTCAATCATCCTTTTCCATCTTAGAATCAGATTCATGATTACATCGCATGTTTTAGTATACTTCAGACTGACATAAAGTAGATGGTCTGCACTAATCTTTTCTTGAATTATTTCCTCCATAAAACCCCTTCCTAGAAGTGTAAATTAGCAGGATGTTGAAGTATTTATATATTTCTGCACAGGAGAGATATTAACTTAATTTTAGAATAGCCTCTGCCAAATCCCCTGTTTCTTCCAAGGCACCTTTTGCCTCTTTTTCAGAACAGCCTGTTTTTTCAATTATTGTTTTAATATCTTCTCCAGAAAGATTTTCCTCTTCTGAAATATCCCCTGTAATCTGAAAAGATTCCTGCCCCTGCATTTTTATTTTTGTAACAGAAGGATTTTTTATTATAATTTTATCCCCGTCTTCTTTTTCAATTATGACTTTAAAGGAAGGAATTTCGCTTTGGCTAAGCCCCATCTGCTTCATCATAGCCTGCATTTTTTTTGGGTCAATATTTGGAAACATTTTATTTCACAAAAATCTGCAAAGCAATTCTAAATACAACTATCAGAATTACAAATATGACTATATGCACTGGTTTTAAATTAAATCTGCTTTCATATTCTTCCTTGAATTTTACTAATCCTCCGAATCCTGAAGGCATATTTACGCTATTGTCTGCCATAATTTAAATAAAAGGAGAAGGTATTTAAAAGTTTCTTGATATATTGAAGAATGGATTTTAAACAGGAGAAAGAAATAGCTGAATTTTGGGAAAAAGAGAAAATTTACAGGACAGATTTTGGTAAAAAGGGTATTTTTTCAATAGATACTCCTCCGCCAACCGTTTCAGGAAAAATGCATATTGGACATGCTTTTTCATATTCACAACAGGATTTTATTGCCAGATTCCAGAGGATGAAACACGGAATTTTTTATCCTTTTGGGACAGATGATAATGGGCTGCCGACTGAAAGGCTTATTGAAAAAATAAACAATGTCAAAAGCAAAAAAATGTCAAGAAAGGAGTTCATTGAACTTTGCCTTAAAACTCTCAAAAAAATAACTCCTGATTTTATTCAGGACTGGAAAAATCTTGGAATTTCTGCGGATTATGAGATGTATTACTCAACAATTGACAAAAAAACCCAAAAAATCTCACAGGAATTTTTTATTGATTTATACATGAAAAAAGAGATTTACAAAAAAGAATTTCCAACAATCTGGTGCCCTGAATGCCAGACTTCAATTGCTCAGGCAGAGCTTGAAGACAAAGAGCAGGCAACTCTTTTTTCAACGCTGAAATTTTTATGCAATAATAAAGAATTATTGGTTGCAACAACAAGGCCAGAACTTTTGGGTGCATGTGTTGCTGTTTTTGTTAATCCCAAAGACAAAAGATACAAATGGGCAGTCGGAAAAAAGGCAAAAGTTCCTTTGTTTAATTTTGAAGTTCCTGTCTTTGAAGATGAATCTGCTGAAATGGAAAAAGGGACAGGAGTTTTAATGGTTTGTTCTTATGGTGACAAATTTGATGTTGATGCAATAAACAGGAAAAAAATTTCTCCTAAAATTATTCTTAATAAAGACGGGACTTTGAAAATTAAAGGATATGGGGGAATGAAAACGAAAGAAGCAAGAAAAAAGATTCTTGAAGATTTGGGCAATAATGAGCTGATTAAAGAGCAAAAATCAATCTCAAATATTGTTAATGTTCATGACAAATGCGGAACAGAAATAGAATTCATTCCAACTGAACAATGGTTCATAAAAATTCTTGACAAGAAAAAACAATTAATAAAGCAGGGAGAAAAAATAAAATGGCATCCCGGTTATATGTTCAAAAGATACAAGAACTGGGTTGAAGGGCTTGATTGGGACTGGAATATTTCAAGGGACAGATTTTTCGGGATTCCTATTCCTGTCTGGCACTGCAAGAAATGCAATGAAATAATTCTCGCAGGAAAAGATGAACTTCCTGTTGATCCATTGCATACAAAAAAAATATGCCCCAAATGCAAAAATATTGCAGAAGGAGAATCAAAAGTTCTGGACACATGGGCAACTTCATCATTAACCCCTCAAATTGCAGGTTCTTTAACTAAAAACAAAATAAAAATTCCTTATTCATTGAGGCCGCAGGCACATGATATAATAAGAACATGGGCATTTTACACAATAACCCGCTCTTATTTGCATGAAAATGAAATTCCATGGAAAAATATTATGATTTCTGGTTTTGCAACACTTGGCGGGCAAAAAATGTCAAAAAGCAAAGGCAATGTAGTTGCTCCTCAGGAAGTTATTGAAAAATACAGCGCAGATAGTCTGAGATTCTGGGCTGCAGGCTCAAAACTCGGGGAAGATATGGATTATCAGGAAAAGGATTTAGTTACAGGAAAGAAATTTGTCAACAAGCTGGAAAATGCGTCAAAGTTTGTTTTTATGAATATGGGAGGTTATAACGGAAAAAAACCTAAAAAGTTGGAACCCTTAGATAAAAAATTTCTAATTGAATTAGAGAGAACTATCTGGCTTGTTACTTCTTATTTTGAAGAATATGAATATTCTAGAGCTAAATTTAATATAGAAGATTTTTTCTGGAAATTCTTCTGTGATTATTATCTAGAAATTATTAAGAAAAGAATTTATCACGGGACAGGTAATAAGAAATTATCTGCACAATATACTTTGTATAGGTCTCTCTTAACAATATTAAAATTAATTGCTCCAATAATGCCCTTCATCACTGAAAATATTTATCAGCAATATTTCAAAAAGAATGAAAAAATAAAGAGTATCCATCTCTGCGAATGGCCTAAATATGGCAAAGATTGGATTAAAAAATGGGACGATAAAAAAATAATTTCCCATGCAAATGAATTAACCCTGTTTATTGATTTACTAACACAAATTAGAGCGGAAAAATCAAAAGCACAAAAACCCATGAATTCAGAGTGTATATTAACAATAAACAAAATAAACTATAATGATTTGAAAGATGTTCTGGAAGATTTTAAAAATGTTACAAATGCAAAAGAAATTAAACAGGGAGACTTTAAGGTAGAATTCATATAAAATGAAACTAACAAAAGATGAACTTACAGAGAAATTAATTGAACTTGAGAATCCCAAAGGAAGGCATACAGAACTTATCAGCGTGTATATTCCTGCAGGATATGATGCAAATTCTGTCCAGAAGCAGCTTGAAGCAGAGAAGTCAACCGCGAAGAACATTAAATCAACAACAACAAGAAATAATGTTACTGATGCTCTTGATAAAATTGTCAGATATCTGAAAGGGTTGAAAAGAACCCCTGACAACGGGCTTGCTATTTTTGCAGGGAATACATCCAAAGTAGAAGGAGTAAGCGATTTGCAGTTATGGGAAATTGAGCCGCCGCAGCCATTAAAGATAAGACTTTACAGGTGTGACAAAGAATTTGTTCTTGAACCATTGAAAACAATGCTGGAAGCTGATGAGGTTTTCGGGCTTTTAGTCATGGACAGAAAAGAGGCAACAATAGGAATTCTTGAAGGAAAAAGAATAGAGGTTCTGCAAAAAATGACTTCAGGTGTTCCGAGCAAAGTAAGAGCAGGTGGGCAGTCAAGCCAGAGATTTCACAGGATTACAGAAGGGCTGACAAAAGAATTTTACAAAAGGATTGCAGAGGAAATGAAAAAAATATTCTTTGATATGCCTAAATTAAAAGGAATTTTGGTTGGAGGACCTATTCCGACAAAAGATGAATTTCTTGAAGGAGAATATCTCGCTACAAGGTTGAGAGAGAAAGTTATTGGAAGGATTGATATTGGAGATACTGATGAATCCGGATTGAAAGAGATAGTTGAAAAATCAAGAGATATACTTGCTGATCAGGAAATTGTTTATGAAAAGAAAATTCTTGAAAAGTTTTTTGAAACTTTAGGAGAAAAACCGGGCTTGGCTTTTTACAAAGAGAGTGATATAAGAAAAGCGCTTCAATATGGCGCTGTTGAAATTCTAATTATTTCAAAAGCTTTTGATAAAAAAATCGCAAAAGAACTTACTGAATTAGCTGAGAATATTGGTTCAAAAATTGAGATAGTCTCAACAGAAACAACAGAAGGAGAGCAATTCCAAAATCTTTCAGGAATCGGTGCTTTGCTGAGATTTAAGGTTCAATAACCCTTTTAAATTATATTCTTCTCTTTATTTTATGGAACCAACAAGCAGAACCCTTGAAGAGATTGATGAAGCAAGAGAAAAAGAAGATATGAAAAAACTTGAGGCAGTTTTTTTTGTCAGCGGCAGGTTTCTTAACATGGGTGAACTGGTTTCTCTTACTGATTTAAATCCTATAATATTGCAGGAGCTTATTGAAAAACTTCAGGAAAAATATGATAAAAATGATTCTGCAATAGAAATTATTGAAAAAAATAAAATGTGGAAAATGGATGTGTGCCCGCAGTTTCACAGCATAATAAACAAGCTTGCAGGAGGAAAATCAGAATTTTCAAAAGCAGAACAGGAAACTCTTGGCATAATTGCCTATAAACAGCCAATCAAGCAATCTGTCATAATAAAAATCAGAGGCAATAAAGCCTATGACCACATTAAAAAATTCATTGAACTTGAACTTTTGAAAAAGAAGAAAATCGGGCATACATATGAGCTGAGTTTAAGCGACGATTTTTATGATTATTTTAATTTTCAGGATGGTTCGGATATAATCTCTTCAGAAGAAAAATCTTTAAAAATAAATAATCCTGAGAAGTAGGATGAAGATTCTGCCTGTAATTTATCTTGCATATATGTTTGTGTCTTTTTATTTTCTTTCTTTATTCTTATTCCTGTATATTAAGAACAGAAAAAATTTGTTTGATTATCCTGCAACCAATAAAAAATATGAAATTTCAATAGTTGTTCCGTGCTGGAATGAGGAAAAAACTATAGGTGCTACTATAGAACACCTGCTAGAGATAAAATATGAAGGGCTGAAAAAAATTATTATTGTTGATGACTGCAGTTCTGATAATTCTTATAATGTCATAAAAAAATATGCGGCAGATAATCCGAAAAAAATCAAAGTTGTCAGAACCCCGCAGAATACAGGGAATGCCGCAGGAGCCAAAAGTTATGGCGCAAAATTTGTAGATACCGAATTAATAGGGTTTGTTGATGCTGATAGTTATCCTGCCCAGGATTCTATTTCAAAACTTGTTGGTTTTTTTGATGATGAAAAAGTCGGTGCAGCTACCTGTGTTGTTGTTCCAAGAAACAGGAATAAATTTATGGAGAAGATGCAGGTAATAGAATATAATATCATTGCTTTTACAAGGAAGCTTCTGGGATATGTTGATGCAATTTATGTTACTCCTGGGCCTCTAGCTATATACAAGAAATCTGCATTTGATGAAGTAAATGGTTTTGATGTCAGGAATATGACTGAGGACATAGAAATTGTCTGGCATCTTATCCAAAAAGGATACAAAATAAAAATGAATCTTTCAGCTACTGCAACAACTACTGCACCAATCAAGTTCAAGGCATGGTACCGGCAAAGAAGAAGATGGAATGTAGGCGGATTGCAGTGCATTTCAAAATATAAAAAAGAGTCTTTAAAAAAAGGAATGCTTGGGATGTTTGTACTGCCCTTTTTCATACTTCAGCTCTTTTTAGGGCTCCTAGGGCTTGGAATATTCCTTTATTTAACCATAACACGCCTAATTTCCAACTATCTTCTTATGAAATACTCTATTCCTGTTGGAGTTCCTTTGATAACAATGGAAGATTTGTATATAACTCCAAGTTTTCTGAATTATCTGGGGGTTATTCTGTTTATACTGGGGATGGTTTTTACTTTCCTTGTTTTTTCTATAATGAAAGATACTGTATTAAAGAAACAAAATATTTTTAATGTATTATTTTATTCAGTTGTTTATCTAACTGCTTATCCATTCATTATGATAAGTGCAATATATAATTATTTTAAAAGGGATGATAAGTGGAGATAATATGGAAATAATAAAAAATCAGAAACATATTTTTTTGTATGCTCTAATCTTGACTTTTATTGTTTTTAATTTTGGAATTTTTATGGGATATATGCTGGAATCTTCCAGAATAAACAAAATTAATACACTTTATCTAAACGCAGAAACAGAACTTCTTGACCAGATAATACAGAAAGATACCCTGGAAATTTTGGATTTAAATTGTGATATTCTTATTGAAGAAAATATAAAATTTGCAGACAGAATCTATAAGGAGGCATTGCTTATACAAAAATATGAAGATGCCAACAGAATTAATAGTGATATCATGTTCCAGCATAAAAGATTCGACCTTCTCAGGGCTTTATTCTGGATAAACAGCATGAAAATAAAGCAGAAATGCAATGCAAGTTATCACAATCTGGTTTATTTTTACAAATATAACAATCCGTCACTGGAACAAAAATCAAAACAGCAATTTTTCTCAAATCTTCTCAGGGAGATAAAAGAAAAGAGAGGAAGTAATGTAATGCTGATACCTCTTGCTGCAGATAATGACCTCCCTTCAATAAATCTGTTATCAGAAGAGTATGATATCACTGAACTGCCTGTAATATTAATTGATGAAAACATAAAAATAACTGATGTTGAGAATATTGAAGACATTGAGAAATATCTTGATTAGTATATTTTTTATTATAGAAATATTAAAAAAGAGCCATAACTCATTTTTTTGATGTTAAATGAGTGTTTTAGGTGTGGGGTTTCCGGGGATATGGTAAATCTGCATAATGCAATATCAAATAAGGGGATTGTAAAAATATGCGAACATTGCGCTTCTATAGAGCATTTTCCAATCATAAAAAAGCCGGTTGAAAATCAGGCTATCCCGCAAAGGCAGGTGTCAGTTAAAGACAGATTGGATAGGATGAACAGAGCATCTGCAGTGCAGGAAATTAATCTTAGGGAGCTTATTGACAAGAATCTAAAAGCCAAAAGAATGCAGAATTATCCTGATTTGATTGATAATTTTCACTGGACTATACAAAGAATAAGGAGGGCAAGAAAAATTACAAGAGAGCAGTTTTCAAAAGGAATCTGCGAACCGGAATCAAATGTTAGGATGATTGAACAGGGAATTTTGCCCGGTAATGATTATAAAATAATAAACAAGATTGAAAGTTACATGGGGGTGGCTTTGAGAAAACCCGGAACTTCTGGATTTCCAAATACAGATGTGCAGAAAAGATATGTCCTGGATAATTCCCTTATCACAGAAAGAGAACTTCAGAAAAAGATGAATTTTGATGCTCCAACAACAAAACAGCTGAAAATTTCTGATTTGAGAGAAATGAAGAAAAAGTATAAAGAAGAAAATGGGCAGGAAAATAAACCTGTTAATAGCTGGGAAGAAGAATACAGCCAGGACGATGAACAGTTTTTAGATGAGCAGGAACAGTTTGAAGAGGAAGAATAAAAATCCATTAAATTTATAAACTATTTTTCTGAATTCTTATTATGGAACTTAACATTCTTAAATCAGGAAAAGATGAAATTGAATTTGAAATTGAAAGCCTCACACTTGCAGAGATTTTGAGGGTTTATCTTAACAAAGATTCTGCTGTGACTTTTGCTGCATGGAAAAGAGATCATCCCACAAGAAAACCGATTATGCTTGTTAAAACAAAGGGCAAAACAGCAAAAAAGGCAATTGATGATGCTGTTTCTGCTATCACAAAAGATTTGGACAAACTGGAAGCTGATTTTAAAAAGATGAAATAAATTGGTTTATAAACTTCTGAAATATTAATTATTATGAAAAGAGAAAGAAAAGAGGCATGGTTCAGGATTATTGTTGCAATTATAAGCGGAATAGTCCTTGCAATATGGAGATACATAATTTATGCTCTTGCAATAATAAACTGGTTTATAGTTTTATTTAAAGGAAAAAAGAATAAAGATATTGCAGAATTCTGCGAATACTGGAATACTGAATTGTATAAATTTGTAAGATACCTGACTTTTGTTTCAAACAAGAGGCCTTTTCCTTTTTCTAATATGGAAAAGATAAGCAAGGTTGAATGAATCATAAATTACAATAATCCTTATTAATTCTTAGAAGTTTTTTTTATGATGGCAGATACTAAAATTTCGACTGGAAGCTACGATTTAAATAAATGGCTTTATGGGGGTTATGAAAAAGGAATTATAACTATGATTGCAGGGCCCCCTGGAAGCGGAAAAACCAATATGGCTGTTTTAACAGCATGCAGTCAGGCGAAAAAAGGGAATAAAGTTATTTTTATTGATACAGAAGGCGGATTTTCCACTGACAGAGTAAAACAGATTGTAGGAAATGAAAATTATGAAAATATTCTTAAAAACATTCTTTTAATCTCCCCCACAAATTTTGAAGAGCAAAAAAAAGTCTTTACAACCCTTAATAATAAGCTGAAAGAAGAGCAGATAACTCTTATTGCCATTGATGGCATGGCTATGTTTTACAGGCTTGAATTAGGCGATGCAAAAAGTAAAAAAGAAGATGAGACAATAAGAAATGTAAATCGCGAGATTGCAAAACAGATGAAGATTCTTGCAGAAATATCAAAAAAACAGAATATTCCTGTTATAATTACAAATCAGGTTTATTCTGGATTTCAGTCAGAAGATGACTGGAAAAAGGGAATTGAAAAAGAAACAAATATTGTGGGCGGAAATCTTCTTCAGTACTGGAGCAAGTGCATAATTGAACTGAAAAATGAAAGGGGAAAGAGAAAAGCAATTCTATTAAAGCACAGAAGCCTGCCTCAAAAAGAATTGAATTTTGAAATTAGGAATGAAGGCATTGTAAAAAAAGGATGGATGTAATTATTTAGGCATGCATTCAACTTCAATTAGGTTTGCTATTGCTGTGCAATGTTCACATTTTTTTCCTTTTAATTCTCTTATTATCTCTTCTTCTAGAAATTTTTTTACTTCATCATTTGCATCTTTCCTGAAAGGGCAATCTTCTGAAGAAAACAAGTTTTTATATTCATCTATAATCTCAAAAAAGTCATCATATCTTACATGCATATATCCCTGATGATGGTCGTGCCTGTCATTGATTGCATATTCCCTTAATCTGGTTTCTAACATTTCTTTATCTCTGAAAAATCTTTCTGTATTCATTAACTTTCAGAATTTCTTTCCTTTTTAAAAATTTGTTTAGTAGAATTCTATTATCTTAACTTGTAAACTGCTGTAACATAAGCGCTGACATCCTGTTCTGAAGGAGTTATTCCTGCAACTGATGTCTTTGCACTTTCTGCAGAAGGCGTACCTGATTCTGCTGAATCATAAACCCTGAAAGGGTAATAATTGAAAGAGTCAAGAGAAACAGAAACTAATCTCCCTAATTTTTTATTGAAACCAGTTGCAATTGCCTCTGCTTTTATTCTTGCATCTTCTGATGCAGTTTGTATTGCAGTTGTTTTATATTGCTGTTCCAATGAAGGAGAAAGTTCAAAATTAATATAACTTATTCCTGCACCTGCATCTGTTCCTGCATCAATAACATCCCCAATTTTATCTTTTTCTTCTGTTGAGAATTCTACCTTTAAGGAATGTGTTGCTCGGTAACCTTTTGTTTGTTGAGTTTTGTAGTCATAATCAGGATAAATATTGTAATTTACTGTTTTTAAATCATATCCATTAAAACCTAATGCAACAATATAATCTTTTAATTTATTTACAATAACTGAATTTGCATCTTCTGCAATTTTTGAAGTATCCCCTTTTGTATCAATATTGAAATAAACTGAAACCATGTCAGGAGTTACCTTTTCTGTTGCCTGCCCGCTTATAGAAATTGTATTAGTGATAGATTTTGACACAAAATATCCCACCAGAATAGATGCTAAAATAATTGCTGAAACAGAAATAATCAGTGCTATTTTGACAGAGTTATGCATCTCTTTTGCCATATTTTAAATAAGAGATAAGAGTTTAAAAATTATTCTTTATTTTCTGTTTCTAAATTTTCTCCTGCCTTTTTTATCCGGTATTCTTCAAGCCTTTTCTTGTTTGATTCGCATTCAGGATTAAAGCAAAATATCCATGGACGTTTTCCTTTGCTTAATCTTATTAGCATAGGAAATCCGCAGGATTCGCAGATTTTGTCTGTTTTTTTAATAATTCCGTTAGGCGGAAGAGAATATGTTTTTCTGCATTCAGGATATTTATCACAGGCAACAAAGCTTCTTCTTGTTTTCCTGGAATATATTATTGAAAGAAGTCCTTTTTTGCATTGCGGGCAGACATTCAGTTTATTTTCTTCTTTCTGCTTTTCCCATAATTTTACTTCTGCTTCAGAAAGTTCTTTTCCAATCTCTTTTTTATTCTTTTCAAAATCGCCTGCAATTTTTGTTATTGTTTCTTTTGCCTCTTCAATAACTTTAATTTTTTTCTCCTCAAAATTTTTCTTTGACTGGAGAATAGAGTCCATCTCTTTTTCAAACTTTCTTGTCAATTCTTCATTAATTATTATAGGGGAATATTTTTCAAGAGTTGTAATTAATGAAATTCCCAGGGGTGTCGCTTCAATGCTTTTTTCTTTTATGTATCCCCTGTCATAGAGAGTTTCAAGTATTGCTGCTCTTGTCGCCTTTGTTCCGAGATTTCTTTTTTCAAGTTCAGAAACAATTGATGCAGGAGAATATCTCTTCGGCGGCTGGGTTTCCTTTTCTTCTGTTCTTAAATCAGTTATTTTAACCTCGCCATTTATATCCGGAAGCTCTGTTTCTTTTATTTTGTAAGGATAAATCTCAAGCCATGCTTTTTTTCTTACCTCAGAACCTTTAACACTAAAGGTAAGGACACCAAGGTTTCCTTGACCATCAACTTTCCTATTAGGTGTATATTTTGCAATTATTGTTTTATTGTCGATTATTGCATCTTCGCAGAATAAACATAGGAATCTTTTAACAATCAGGTTGTAAATTTTTTCTTCTTCATTATTTAATGTTCCATTTTCTCCTGTCGGATAAATTGAGGGATGGGCAGGATCTGTTTTTTTGCCTTCAATGGGCTTATCCCTTGAAATTAATCTTTCTGCCCTGAATTGCTTTGCAAGTTTTTTAAGAATATCTCTGTAATTAATTGAATCAGGAAGTTTTTGGGAGGATGTTCTCGGATATGAGATTAATCCTGCCAGATAAAGTGATTGTGCAATCTGGAGAGTTCTTGTCGGAGTTATTCCATAAAGGCGATATGCTTCTATTTGAAGAGTTGTAAGATTAAAAGGGGGATTCGGAGGCAGAAATTCCTCTTTTTTTATTGTATCAGCCAGGGCAGTTTTTCCAATCAGGTTATTAAATTGTTCAAGAAACTTCTTTTCAAATATATCCTTATTGTATTTTAATTCAATCTTGTTCTTATCATCAGTAACTGTTATAAAAATCTGCCAGTATTTTTGCGGTTTAAATTCCTGAATTTTCCTTTCTTTCTGGACAATCAGATTTAATGCAGGACCCTGCACACGCCCTATTGACATTATTTTGAATCTCCCTGCTTCTTTTATTGCATTCATTAATGCTCTTGATAAATTAATCCCGTAAAACCAGTCAAGATAATGCCTTGTTTCTCCTGCAATTGCCTGCCCCCAATTTATGCTTTTTGACTTGTTTTCATAAGCAACATTTAACTCTTCTTTTGTTAATGTTGAAAATTTCATTCTGTTTGCATCTTTCTGGTTGCAGATAAATCTGGCAACATTTAACCCAATTACTTCTCCTTCTATATCATAATCTGTTGCAATTGTAATGCTT
>MFWP01000014.1:60435-60756 GCA_001786415.1 Candidatus Pacearchaeota archaeon RBG_19FT_COMBO_34_9 | reverse complement strand
ACCAGGCTTAATAAAGTGTCATAATATTTTTTTGTGAAATCTTTTTTTCTTACCAGATAATTTGGAACCCATTTAATGTCAAAAACAGGAAATCCTGAATTTTTTTCTGTTTGGGTTAATGTAAACAAATGCCCGACAGCACATGCTACGATTATTCGGTTTCCATTTTTATTTAATTCATAATAGGGAATTCCGTAAAGATTTCTTTTCTCTGAACTTCCCAAGGCACTGGCAATCTTCAGTGCTGCCTGCGGCTTTTCTGTTATTATCATCTCATAACCATCTTCCTTGAGATTAATTTTCGGAGGAGAATAATCCTTT
>MFWP01000014.1:60280-60428 GCA_001786415.1 Candidatus Pacearchaeota archaeon RBG_19FT_COMBO_34_9 | reverse complement strand
ATGTTTTTAAGAATGATTTTTTTATTTTTTTAGATTTTGCAGTTTTTTTTCTGCTTATACTGGGTTTAGTTTCAGAAAAAATTATTTCCTCTTTTTGGGGCTTTTCAATAGCATATTTCAGGTCTCTTTCATTGACCGGGAAATATTC
>MFWP01000014.1:43868-60058 GCA_001786415.1 Candidatus Pacearchaeota archaeon RBG_19FT_COMBO_34_9 | reverse complement strand
CCGAATTATTCAAAGTCTCTCCCATCAAGTTATTTTGGCTTATCCCTTTTGGATGGCGCGTGAATGTTAAAAATGTCAAAGAAGGACATCCTAAATCTGTTTTTGGCTATCTTCCTGTTGGATTTATCAGAAGGAATGCTGAACTTGTAAATTTATTTGAATCCTTCCCTGAAAATTATCATGCTGGACTGAGAAAAATTTATAATCTATATTCGGGCAATAAATAAATTCTTATAAATTCAGATCCTCTTTTTTCTTTATGAAAAAAATTGTTATTACCGGCGGACCATGTTCTGGGAAAACAACTATCATTGAAGAATTAAACAAAAAGGGATTTTCTGTTTTAAGAGAGACTGCAAAAGAGATTGTTGCAGCGAGGAGGCATATTCCACTTACAAAAGAAGAATCCCAAATAAGGCAGGATTTAATTTTTAATGAACAGTTTGCTAAAGAGCAAAATGCAGAGAGAGCAGATTGTGATATTTTATTTCTAGACAGAGGGTTGATTGACGGATTGGGCTATTCTCTTCTTTATTCAGGAGAAGAATCAATAGAAAAATATCTTCCTGCTGTCAAGGCTAAAAAATATGACTTCATTTTTCTTATGAAGCTTCTTCCTTTTGATTCGGGAGGGTTCAGACCAAGAGAAGAAAATGAAGAAGAAGCTAAAAAGATTCAGGATTCAATTTTAGAATTATACAAAAGACTTGGATATAATCCCCTTTTTGTGCCAAGAATGCCTGTTCAGGAGAGAGTGGAATTTATTTTAAAAGTGGTTTTAGGAGAGGACTAAATTTCAAAGATTTTTTCCTTTCTTGATACATTGATTACTCTTGTTTTTCCCATCTGCTCTTCCATTCCTGATGCTTCATGGATATGGGCAGTGATTAATATATCTGGCTGAAAATCTTTTATCGCTTTTCTTACTGCCTGGCTTCCGGGCCATCCTGAAAATTCTTGTTTACTCCCTTTTGGATGCATATGTGTTACCATAATTTTTTTATCCAAATCCTTTACATTTTCATGCCCTTTTTTTAATAAACTGAATATTTCTGAATCTTTAATCTGATTTATTCCCATATCTGCTGTTCCTGCCCCAAAAATTCCGAGGTCATCTTTTCTGAATGAATAACCATGGATATTTTTTGTATTAGGGTACATCTCTGCGAGAAAATCTACAGTTGCTATTGATTCATGGTTTCCGGGTATTATCAAAACCTGTTTTTTGGCTTTTATAAAAGGGCCAATTAGATTTTTTGTTGATTGTTCTGCAAAAGTCAAATCTCCTGCAAGAATAACCAAATCCACATCCTCTTTTTTGGCTTTTTCTGCCAGCTTTTTTACGAGCCCGGTATCTCCATGAATATCTCCAACTGCAAGGATTTTTGTTTTCTTTGCCATAATCAAAATAATATAAGGGAATTAATAAATTTTTTTAATCACAAAATATGCTTCTTATATATGTATAATACAAAAGGTTTAAGGTCAAAACGTGAAATTTTTCACTTAACCTTTTTGTATCCTTATAAGTATATTTTAGCATATCTATAATACAAAAAGTTTAAAAGCACATACTTATCTGAATATATACATTCAAATGCGAGATTAAAAACTTGCTTTGTAATTAAATAAAAAATGAAAGATAACTTTGATATCTTTTTCAGGAGAAAGCCTGCTTTAATGCTGGTTTCTTTGAAAAAGAATACAAGAATGAGGTATGGTAGTATTCTGGCTAAGGAAGTCGATTGCACTTACAGCCATGCAGTGAAAATTTTACAGACTTTAGAAGACCTTAAGTTAGTTGCTTTTGAAAAAAGAGGGCGGATAAAGGTTATACAACTGACTAAGAAAGGAAAAGAAGTTGCAGATGCAATAGAGAACATTCAGCGACTTATCAAATAGTTCTGATATTACCGCCCAAAAATTGAAAGAGAATCCTAGAAAGATTCATCAAAAAATTTAAATATTTCTTTATTTTTTTAATATATGGTTCTCCAATATAAATTAAAGAGCGAAATAAGATGGAAAAAATATCCCGGAAAATCCAAATTAAAATTGCCTGTCAGCAGATATAACTTCAGATTGCTGAATGAAGCAAAAACCAAAATTCTCGTTGATAAGACAAACTATGAAAAAGTTATGAAACGATTCAGGCAGATAGAATTTTTCAAGCACAGAAGATAAGATTATTTCTTTTTCTTTTTTTCGCTTCTTCTCCATGCCGAAACAGCGGCTTTTGATACTCTATCTAATCTTCCCAAGATAGACTTTCTTATATCAACTGCCTTTACAATTCTTTTCTTCTTAGCTAAATCAATAACAGACTGCCCGATATTTTTTACAACGTCATTTCTTTTTGATGCTGAAACTTTTGCATCACGCAATGCTGCTGTTATTGATTTTTTTATTTTTGACGGCATAAAGCTCTGTCTTCGTCCGCCTCTTTTTATTACAGTTGTCATTTTACAAAATATATATCTTAGTATATAAATTTATCGCGAATTGTTTATATTTCCCCAATTCCACTGTAATTTTCCCTTACATTTCTTTTCAAATAATTTAAGGAAAACAAATCCGAGAATTATTATTTCTACAACAAATAATAAACCATCTTTTATAGTTATCTTTAACGGATTGAAAATATTATTAAGATATGCAATTACTAATCCAATACCAATTAATACAAAAGTTGCAATCCATCCTTCAGTAGAAATTGGGACATATCCATATCCGTAAGTTTTTGGCTTAAACCAATATTGGTTCATCCGGGCATAAAGAAATTGTGTTTTAATTTATTTGTAAAAATGGCCCCGATGGGATTTGAACCCACGACACCCAGATTAAGAGTCTGGTGCTCTAACCAGGCTGAGCTACGGAGCCATGAATAATTATTAGAAAAAGAACTTAAAAATCTTATCTATACTCCCCCTATGTTCTAATTTATTAAAATATAGCTGAATGCCGTTTATCTGTATTCTCTACTCGAACATCACTAATTAGATATTAATCAGCTTCAGCTATCAGCGATATTCCCGCCAGGTAAACCCGCACTTCGTGCACTTGAAGAATTTTGTTTCTGCTTCATCGCCTGAGCGTGTTTGCACAGTCCAGAAATATGCCTTGTCATTTCCGCATTTTTTGCATTTCCCCAGGATTATCGGGAAAGTTTCTATGTCTTTTTTTATTACCTCTATCTCTTCGTTTTTATCCTTGATTTTCTCTGACGCAACTATCTTCATTTTTCCTTTTGAGGAATAGCTGCATCTAGGACAACCTTCTCTTGTCTTCTTTTGAACAAGAACTGAACCGCATTTAGGACAAAATTCCATCTTATTTATTTTCCTCTTATATATTTTGTTTCTTAACTTTAAGTTATATTATTTAAAAACCTTCCTAATTTTCCCTGCAAAAACCCCTTTCTGATTCTGGTTTTGAATATTCAAAGAATATCAATTTTATCCAGCCGAACCAAGGGGTTATTCTGAAAACCGCTTTTCCTACCAGCTGCTCTCCTTTTATTTCCCTTTCATCAACTCCCCAGGCATTGTTAGCAGGTGAGAGTATTTGGTTATTATTATCGCCTATTGTAGTGAAAATTCTTTCTCCGTTTTCTTCCCTTATTCTTATTATTCTGTGAATTACAGGGGTTCCTTTTGAGCCGGATTGGAATGCTATTATATCGCCAATTTTTAATTTTTCAGGATTTGCCCTGATTAATAGCAGGATATCCCCTTTTCCGAACCCCCTTCTTAAAATAGAACTCCTGAAATCTTCTTTTATTATGCTAACTTCTTCATATTTTGCTTCATGCCTGTCAAACCAGCTGTTAAAATTAGAAAAGAAATTTCCCTGATGATACATACTGCATGATTCAACTATCGCAAGAGGCAGAGATGTCCCTGTTACAAGGCTTAATCCAGGGAAAAAAATAAATTTTATGAATACAAACAAGACTATCAGAGAAAAAATCCATCCCTTTACACTATTGTCTTTCCACAAAAGAAACCAGAATTTTTTAAAACCGCCTTTTGTTTTTTCACCTATTTTTCTTAAATTCATTAGATTAATTAGAAAAAAGGATTTTTAAAATGTATGATGTCTGCGCTAAAATCTATCTGTCAATTTATTAACAAAAACAATTAAAAATCTTTAATCATTGGTTTTATCATGGTAGAAATGGGGGAAATAACACTTGCAATGCTAAGGCATCACCAGATTGTCAATAAAAATCTTCTTGATCTTGAGAAAGTTTCTGAGGAAGACACATATAAAATTGTAAAATTTTTTAATATTTTTAAATGGAACCTTAACAAGCATATTTTTGTTGAAGAGGAAAATATTTTTCCTGTTGCCGATAGAAAAAACAAGACAGAACTTAAACAGCTTCAGAATCTTCTTAATGACCATAGAGATATACAGAAAATAATTGACAATCTGGATGATGAAATCCTGGATTACAGAAAACCCAATACTACCATTCTGAAAGAATTATTATTTGCTCATGAAGAAAGAGAAATAAGAAGTTTTTATCCCCTTCTTGATGAAAGGCTTTCAGATGAAAAGAAAAAAGATGTTCTTGAAAAATTAAAAGACATTAAACTGAAATAAATTTTAAATCATAATCTTATATCACAAATCATAGAAATATTTAAATAGTATATATCTTGTGTATATACAAGGTGTGTACACAACCATACCTCTTTCAAAACTCGCAATTTCACTTGTATGACTCATCTCTTACGCCGTGAAATTGCTCACCAGCCGCGTCTTTATGATGCGGCTTATATTCAACAAAAAATGACAGATATTTTTGACAGCACAATTTTATGCAGTAAATGCAATACAAAAATGCAGAAAGCACGATTAGTCAAGAATAATTTTTTATTCAGGGCAATGGTTTGTCCAAAATGCAATGACAAGATAATCCATCCGATTGACAAGGAAGAATATAATAAATTTGTAAATTTAAAAAACAAGGAATTTCATGTAAAGATGAGGCTTGTCGGAAACAGTTATGCTGTTTCAATCCCAAAGGAAATTGTTTCATTCATGAGAGAGCAGGAAAAAATAATGAATGATATGGTAAGATTATGCTTTGAAGATATCGGAAAGCTAAGTTTAAATTTTACAGAGGAAGTTAAAAAACAAAAAGAACAATAAAAATGGCAAAAAAACAAATCCAGCTGAAAGTTGTGGAAGCAATGCAGGATGATGCATACAAAGGAATCACAAGAATTGATTCTGAAATAATGAGAGAACTGGAAATTAAGAAAGGAGATGTAATTGTTATCAAGGGAAACAGGGAGACCGTTGCAATAGTAGACAGGGCTTATCCTGCAGATGTCGGAGAGAAAATAATAAGGATTGATGGAATTCTGAGAAAAAATGCAAGAACAGGAATAGGCGATGTTGTTACAATAAGCAAGGCAGACATTAAAGAAGCAAAAAAAGTAATCATTGCTCCTGCCCAGAAAGGAATAATGGTTCAGGCAGATTCAGACAGTTTAAGAAGAGGACTTTTAGGAAGAGCAGTATTAAAAGGAGACATAATTGTTCTTGGCGGAGTTCAGAGAAGAAGAGATTTGATGGCTGAAGAATTTGGAGACATGGATGATATATTCGGAAACTTAGGTGATATACTTGGAGGAATGGGTTTTGGCGGATTAGGCGGAGGAATTACCCAGATTAAATTTTTAGTTGTAAACACAAACCCGAACCAGCCGGTTTACATTTCTGAAAATACAGAAGTTACATTAAGTCCAAAGGCAGTTGAATTAACTGATGAAAAAATTCCTGAAATTACTTATGAAGATATTGGAGGATTAGGAGAAGAAATTAAAAAAATCCGTGAACTTGTTGAAATCCCTCTTAAACATCCTGAAATTTTTGAAAGGCTAGGAGTTCAGCCGCCAAAAGGAATTTTGTTGCATGGACCTCCTGGAACAGGCAAGACTCTTTTGGCAAAAGCAGTTGCAAATGAATCTGATGCTAATTTTATTTTGCTTAACGGGCCGGAAATTATGTCAAAATTTTATGGAGAATCAGAAAAGAAGATAAGAGATATTTTTGAAGAAGCAGAAAAAACTGCTCCCTCAATTATTTTTATAGATGAAATTGATGCAATTGCCCCAAAAAGAGAAGATGTTCAGGGGGAAGTTGAGAGAAGAGTTGTTTCTCAGTTATTGACTATGATGGATGGTTTGAAGAGCAGAGGAAAAGTTATTGTTATAGGTGCAACAAACAGGCCAAATTCACTTGATGGGGCATTAAGAAGACCGGGAAGATTTGACAGGGAATTAGAGATATCTGTCCCAGGAAAAGAAGGAAGGCTTGCAGTTTTAAAAATTCATACAAGAGGAATGCCTTTGGATAAAAAAGTAAACCTTAATGAAATTGCATCTATTACTCATGGTTTTGTCGGAGCTGATTTGGAGGCATTATCAAAAGAAGCCGCTATTGGGGTTTTGAGGAAGATTCTTCCTCAGATGAAACTTGATGGAGAGGAGAAAATCCCGAACGAAATTCTGGAAAAATTAATTGTTCATCATGAGGATTTTGTTGATGCATTAAAGACTGTCCGTCCTTCAGCAATGAGAGAAGTCCTTGTTGAAACTCCAAATGTTGACTGGAACTTTATCGGAGGACTTGACAGCATCAAGCAGGAATTAAAAGAAGTTGTTGAATGGCCGATGAAATATTCCGAATGTTTTGAAAGAATGGGCATAAGACCAAGCAGAGGAGTTCTGCTTTACGGACCTCCTGGAACAGGCAAGACTCTTTTGGCAAAAGCAGTTGCAAAAGAATCAGAAGCAAATTTCATTCAGATTAAAGGGCCTTCATTGTTAAGCATGTGGGTTGGAAAATCCGAAGAGGGAGTAAGAAAAGTTTTTGAGAGAGCAAGGCAGGTTGCTCCATGCATTATTTTCTTTGATGAACTTGATTCACTTGCAGGAAGAAGAGGAATGGAAACAGGGACTAAAGTTACTGAAAGGGTTTTAAATCAGCTTCTTGCAGAAATGGATGGATTGGAAGATTTGAAGGATGTTTTGGTTGTAGGTGCAACAAACAGACCGGATATGCTTGATACTGCATTGCTAAGACCAGGAAGATTTGATAAGATTTTGCTTGTAAATGCGCCTGAAGAAGAAGGAAGATTGCAAATTCTGCAGATTCATACAAAGAAAATGCCTCTTGCAAAAGACGTTGAACTGAAAGAAATAGCAAAAGAAACTGCTGGCTATACGGGAGCAGATTTAGAATCTGTTGTAAGAGAAGCAGCATATTTTGCTTTGAGAGAAGATATTAATTCCAAACAGGTAATGAAGAAACATTTTATAGAAGCATTGAAAAAAGTCAAGCCAAGCGTCAACAAATCAACAATTGATGTATATAAAAAGATAGAAGAAACATACTTAAAATCTGCAAAGGCAGCATTGCCTATGGATAACACTTATCTTGGATAAAAATTATGGCTGAAGAAAAATCACTTAAGGAATTTGAAGAAAGAATTTATGAATATTGCGATAGTCATGTCGGTAATAAAATTCTTTTTACTGGCTTTGAATCGCTGTGGCCTAAAAATGGACAAATGACTGCTCCAATTCCAAAATATCTGGCTAATCTTACAGGAATTATTATGAAAAATCTGATTGACCAAAGAGTTCTGAGAGAAGTAAAAAAAGAATTTGAATGTGTTTATGGAATGTATAAAATTTTGCCTCATGAAAGATTAATAAAAAATAAAATGACTTTAGAAAAAGAAAATAACGATTTTGAAATTGCATTAAAATTAGCGACGCATATTAATAATCCCTGCAGTACTATAATTAATGGACAAACTTATGATATAAGACCTTTTTATCTGAGATTAGCGAGAGAAACTATTCCTAATCTAACAAATGAACACGCTAAAGAATTTTTAGAATCTGTAATAAGGATATATAAATAATCATTCGCTTGTTACAATAATTTCATCATCTATCAAAATTGTGTTCTCTGCCTGGCTGATTTTGCTGCCGGCAGAATCTACTAACTGCGGATATTGATGAAGATTTTCATTATCTTCCAATTGTCTTAATGCAAACAGGGACTTAGTTCCGAATTTTTTTACCAGCCATCTTGAACAGAAAGGAAGAGTTTTATATTCTTCAATTATAAAATTCAAAATTTTCCTTGCTTCAGGACTTCTTATATTCCTTTCATTAACCAAAATATAAATTCCGGATGGTTTTCCATCATGAACTTTTCCGCTTCCATTAGTTGCAAATGGCTCAACAGCGTACAATCCTTTGCCTAATTTTTCTATCTTTGAATTTTTTATGTTAAAAATTGTCAAGCCGGAATGAAGTTCATACTCATTCATCTCATGCCCTGTAAGATTAATAACAGGTGAGAAACCTTTTGATTCTATGGTCTCCTGAATAGTCTTTCCGATTTCTCCAAGTGAATTTTTTTCCTCAATTTTTTTTATTGCATTTTTCAGGGCTTCTTTGCTGGCTTCAATCAATTTTTTGTTTCCTTCATTATTCTCCAAATCCAGAGAGAAAGCAGTATCTGCAATCCATCCGCCAACCTGAACACCAAGATCCACTTTTAACAATCCATTTGCATGAGTTTCATCATTGTAAGAAGGGGTATAATGCGCAGCGATTTCATTTATTGAAAGGTTTGTCGGAAAAGCAGGCTTTCCTCCTAGTTCAATTATCTTATCTTCAATCTTTTCTGCAATTTCAATAAGTGGTATTCCTTTTTTTATCTGCGGCTTAATCCATTCTTTAATCTGCTTAGCAATTTTTCCTGCTTTCAGAATATTTTCTTTTTGTTTCGGTGTCATTTTATTCTTTTTCCAAAAATTCAAAAATTTCTTTTTGTTTATGGCTGTTTAATCCAACATGTATCTCTCCTGTTGAAGGTTTAGTATTCAGGAATTCAAGTTTTATTAATTCTTTTATTGCTTTTTTGTGCTCTTTTGTTCCCCTTAAATGGTCAGGAAGGCATTTTTGAATATTTTTTATTTCTGTATGGCGCCCGCCCCAAATGTTTAGATTGATTAATTTTCTAAGAATTCTTTTCATTATTGCAATCTGCAAATCCATAATGAATTCAGTTAAATTATCTATTAAAAACTATCTGGAACAGATACGTTCCATTTTAGAAACATTTAAAAACAAGATTTGTTATTGTAGTTTATGGAAACACTATTCAGGCATGCATTAGGGGACACACCTAAAATAAGGGTTTTGGAATTTTTGATAGAGGGAAGGGAGCTGGATTACAGCATTTCAGATATAGCAGAGGGCGCTGAAATCGGAAGAACAACATTATTCCGAATTTTTGAAGATTTAGTAAAAACTGGGATAATAATCCCAACAAGGGAAATTGGAAATGCAAAATTATTCAAATTAAATATTAAAAATTCATTTGTTCAGAAACTTGTTGAAATATTTGATGAGATAATTTTTCAGAAGAGAAAAATTTCTGCCTGATTTTTTATTTAACAAACTTATTTATAACATAAAATATCGCTGATGTTATTAAGATTATACTAATTATTATTAAAATTATCCATTTCCAGTCAATCCCAACTTTTAATTTTTTTCTGGTTTTTCTTGTAGGCAGAGTAGGTTCATATTTTTTAAGTCCGGGATTAAATTCTAATGGTAATTCAATCTCTTTAACATTCTTCGAATTTTTTTTCATTCTTCTATCTTGTTTTCCCTGTATTTTAATCTTCTGCCTTTTGGAACAAAATTGGAAATTTTGTTTTCTGATGCTTTCCCTGTTCCCAGGAAATCATCTTTATACTTCATTATTAAAAATCCCCTTTTTCCTGTTGAAATATTCAGCTCCTGCCCAAGCATCCATTGCTCTGCCTGTTTCTCATCAAGTTCAAAAATATTTTTTGTAATCTGGCTTTTTAGAAGATGAGCCCCTTCTATGCTAAGACGAATATCTCCTGTTCTTTCATCAATCTTTGCAAAATATAACCCGATTCCCTCAATTCTTGCAAATCTGTCAAACTCAAAAATTTCTTTTTCTGAAATTTCTCCTGAAAAAACAATTATTCTCTCTTTCCCCAATTTTGCAATTTCCCATGGAATTTCTTTTATGCCAAACTGCTTTTCTAATTGCGCAGTCAATTTTTCTTTTTCATTTTTGCTGAGGAATTTTAAAGGAATCATTTTTTATTTTCTCTTTTTTTCTTTATTTTTTTAATTACCCATCTAATGAGCAGGAATAATACTGTTGCAACAAAATAGATTACAAATATCCCAAGAGCCACCATAAAGAATATTGCCAATCCAATTGCCTTTCCAACAGATGATAATCCTGAACCCTGAAAAGAAGACATCTTAATCCATGCAGAAAAGGCAATTATTGCCAGCATAATGCCTAATATAATCCAGATTATCCTAAAGATTTTATGTCTTATCTTTTTTGTTTTTTCTTTCATTTTACCTTCCTGATTTTTGCAATAAAAAATCCTTCTGTATCTGCTAGTTGAGGGTAAACCCTGCAGGAATATTTAACATCTTCTGAATATTCTTTTTCCCCAAATTCTGTTATCCCCTGTCTTGTTTTTATAGGAAGATTTATTTTTTCAACTTTTATATTGAAATTTTTAAGGGCAAAGTCAATAATTTCTTCATTTTCTTCAGGAGCATGAGTGCAGGTAGAATAAACCAATTCTCCATTTGGTTTGAGAATTTCTATGGCTGATGCGATTAATGATTTTTGCAGTTTTGACAGATTTTCTATTGTTTTTATATTCCACATTTCCAAAGTTCGCGGAGTGCTTCTTATTGTTCCTTCACCTGAACAGGGAGCATCAAGCAAAATCTTATCAAACAGGAAATTTTGCTCTTTGAATCTTCTGCATAAGGCAATTCCGTCTCTTTTTGTGATAATTGCATTCATTACACCGCACCTTTCCAGATTTGATGCAAGAATTTTTATCCGTCCGAACTTAACTTCATTTGCGATTATTAACCCTGAATTCTTCATTCTTGCTGCTGTTTGGGTTGTCTTGCTTCCTGGGCTTGCACATAAATCAAGGATTTTTTCATCCGGCTTTGGATTCAGGATTAATGGAGGGAGCATGCTTGCAATTTCCTGAATATAATAATAGCCAAGCATATGTTCTAATGCTCTTCCAAGTTCCCCTGGCTGAAGTTCATTTTCAACAATTATAATTTCAGGAAAATCTCCGAAAGGAATCTTTATCTTCCATCCTTTATTTTCCAAACGTTCTTTTAACTCATCTGGAGAGATTTTTATTGTATTGCATCTTAAGGAACGAACAGGTTCCTTTTTTAAAATGTTAATATAGTCATCAAAATCTCTTCCAAGGAGATTTTTCATCCTCTCTAAAAAAAGAGGTTTTGGCTGATACCTTGTTTGATTTTGCATATAAATCAAATTAAAATAAAATATATAAAACTAAGGTTTTAACAACCTTTTTAAATTTTCATTCTTTATCAATCTAATGATTAAATATTATAAGGGGGGAGGGAAAGCAGAATTAAAGGAATTAGAAAAATTATCTCCTAGTTCCTGGCTTAATGTCCTCAACCCAGATAAGGAAGAGATTGGTTTTTTGGTTGATAAATTTGGGTTAGAAGAGAATCTTTTGATTGACGGGCTTGATTTATATGAAATGCCGAGAATAGAACAAGAAAATAAAAATATTTATATTTTCCTGAGAGTTCCTACCTCAAGAATAGAAAATGAATCTACTTCTTCTTTCCTTATAGTCATAACTAAAAATAATCTAATTACTATGGGCAAAACAGATTTGGAGATATTTGGCGAACTTCCCAAATCAAAATATTTTTCTACTGACAGGAAATTAAGATGTGTTTTACAGATTCTTTTTTATGTTTTTAGAGCTTTTAATTTGAATGTCAGGAGAATTCTAAAAGAAGTTAAAAGGGATAAAAGAAATATAAAAAGACTAAAAGAAAAAGATATTCTGGATTTGGTTTTGCAGGAAGATATGTTAAATGATTATTTATTTAGTTTTTCTCCTTTAATTGATATTTATAATAAAATTCTAAAGATAAGGGATTTGAAATTCAAGGAAGATGAAAAAGAATTTATTGAGGATTTAGTTATTGATTTAAACCAGACATTTAATACATGTAAAAGTGCGTTAAAAACAATATCAAATATGAGAAATTATTATTCAACTACCCTGACTAATAATCTAAACAGAATAATAACTATACTTACAATATTTACAGTTTTTTTGACTATTCCGACGGTTATCTCAAGTGTTTATGGAATGAATATTCTTCTTCCCTTTCAGAATCTTCCCAACCTTTTTATGTTCTTAGTTGGAATTACTATTTTTATCTGGGTAATTATTCTTGTTGTTTTTAAGAAGAAAAAACTTATTTAGAAATCTATAAGTTTTGTTTGTTTTTTTCCGTCGAGTATTGTATTTATATCTAAATTAAAAACCTGTATTATATTTTCAATTGCCGGGAGTATCTGGTGCTTCAAATAATATTCAATATTATATTCTCCCGGCTCATCGCTTAGCCTGACTTTTTCCCTTACAAGTTTTTTCTTCCCTTCTGTTTCAGCGATATAATACTCAATCAGGCTCCCCATATCAACAGGCATTTCTCTTTCAATCATTCTCTGTGCTGCAACTACATGGGGGGTAATGGATTTGTATTCTGAAATGGGCTTTTTCAACTGTGTTTTTACCATCATTTTTTTCAATTCAATTCTTCTTTCTTTGACTTCTTTTATAATTTTTTTAAGGTATTCAAGGGCATGCTTCTCATTTCCGTCTTTTAAAATCATTAACAGCACATTATTCTGGATTTCCCTTGAAAGAGTGCACCAATCACGCCTTACTGTTTCAAAGCCCCGGATTTTTAGTTTTCCTTCTTCATTTATCAATGCATATTTCTTTTTTGCCCCGTATTCCCCTGTCCGTGTTGTAACCCAAATTCCTCTTTTGTAAAAATCTTCAAGCTCCAGCTCCATAATTCCCGGAAGCTGAGAATTAAGTTTTTTCAGAAACTCCAGTGTTTTCTGCTTTGAATTTTTATTCAGGCTAAATGCAAAACCATCTGTGTCGGCATAAATCACAGAAAATCCTGCCCTGTTTGTTTTTTCTATTGCTTCTTTTATTGCCTTTCTTGCAAATGATGCAGTTGCTGCAGCTGCTTCTTCGCAATAATATCTTGCCCCGAAAAATCCCATATAGCCATAACTTGCATTTGCCAGAAGCTTGAATGCATTGCTTCTTGCTTTTTTTATCACATCAAATTTTTCAGCAAGTTCTTTTTTGTATTTTTTTCTTTTTTCTATAATCTCTTTCAGAATTTTAGGAAAAAATCCCTCTTCTTTCGAAAAGTAAACTTTTTTGTTTGCTACTTCTGTACTATGAGATTCTTTTTGCGGCTTTTCCAGAAAAGTTGATTTGGACAGATTATAGGTAACAATAACGCTTGCATAACTGCTTGTAAAATCAAAAACAGAAAGATTTTCATACAACCCTGCTGTTGGTTCAAGTACAAAAGCCCCCTCATATTTTCCCCTTTTCTTTCTCTCCCCTATTTCATCATATGTCGGGCGCTTTTCGGGAATTTCATTGAATTTTTCCAGATTGTGAAGAATATAATCCTCTACATTTCTTGACATCCCATTTCTTGAAATATCAAAAACAGGCTCGCTCATAATTCTTGTAAATTCCAGCAAATCAGGCCAGATTTTTTCAAATATTTTGTATGTCAGAACAGAATCCTGCAGATTATACTCGAAATATCTTTCCCACTCATCTTCCTTTATCTTTGATGAATGCCTAAATTCAAAATCTTTTTTGCTTTCTCCTAAAAATTCATTTGCAACTTCATTTAAAGAAAGAGTTTCTGAAGACATATATTGGGAATATGCTGTCTGAATAAATCGCAGCAAATCAATATGGGGAATCCCGTTTATTTTTGCAGTAGTCATTATCCCCCTTGAAAATTTCAGCTGGCTTCCATCAAGCCCCAACGGCAGTTTTACTTTGTGTCTTTCTGCTCTTGCTTTAAGGTAAGGAAGGTCAAACCCATCAGAAAAATACCCTGTAAGAAAATCAGGAGAAATTTTCTTCACTATTTCCACAAATTTTTCAAGAAGTTCTGCCTCGTCTTTTACATATTCAACATAAGATAGTTCTTTATGTTTTTTCCATGTGATTACTTTTTTGAAATTTTCAGAAACAAAAGAAACCATTACAATTTCCCCCTCCCCTATCCTGAACTCATCACATTCAATGTCAAATGCAAGAATTCTTGGGGAGAAATTTTCTTTCTTTATAGAAGTTAAGGAATTAACTTTCATGCATAAACTAACATCTAATGAGGAATCTATGCCCCCGAATTCTAAACTATTGCTTAAAACTTCCCCTTCAATCTCATACCAGCATAAAGGATTTAATTTTTTTTCAATTATATAATGGCTGATAAATCCCAAGTCATATCCTCTTCTTTTTTCTATTTCAGGCATTCCGAGTTTGTCTGCTATATCATGCAAATCCTTGTAATTTGTTGCAAATATTTTTAATGCTTTTACATCTTTTCCAAGAAATTTTTTGTCATGAACTTCAACTCTTTCAACTTTTGTCTGCCTCCCTTTGACATCAAGATGTATTTTTTCTATTTTTTCTTTCAGTTTGTTCATTTCTTTCTCACTTAATTTATCTTTAAGAATTGCCCAGAAATACACATCACAGGAATCAATTATGCAGACTCTTTTCCCTTTGCTATCTCTGCCGATTATTTTTGCATAATTCCTGCCTTCAAAATCAAAATAGTCATAATCTACTGGGATAAATTCAATTTTCATATTCATAAGAAATATCTGAATTATTTAAAGTTTGAGAAAATTCCAGAATTTTGATTATTTAAGATAATTCTGTAAGATAATTTCTCCGGCATCTTTTGTATTCTTATCACAAAAATCAAAACTAATTCCTTCTAAAGCTTTAGTCTTAAAAACAAAATGCTTTCCATATTCAAAATTAGCATGTCCAAGCAAATTACTTACTATAGCAATTGCTTCAACAGCACGATAATCTGCGTTTAAGCCACCGCCTTCACCATAAGTTTCATTTATCTCTGCGGAATATGGTTCCCTGTTTGAGAGTTTATCAGAATCTAAGACTAAAGAATAATCAGGTTCTTTCCAATCCTTAATTTCATAAGCCATTTTTCTTATTTTCAGGATTTAATCTGCATTTATAACTATTTGTATAGTAAATTTTAAATACCTTTTTTTCATGGATTTTTTATGAAGAGACCAACAGAAAGCAGAACATATTTTGATAAGAGAGTTGTAGAATATGTAGAGAAAAATAGAATAGATGTTAATGGAGTTTATGCAGACATACAAAGAAAAAGGGAATTTTTGCGGGATGTTCTTGGTTATAGCAGGTTAAGAACAGGCAGAAATCAATTTGCATCTTTAAATGAATGTGCCGATGCGAGAATTTCATCTGTTGTCAAAGGAGCATATTCTGGCGCTAAAAAAAGATTGGAAGAAAATGTAAAATCTTCTGTTCTTTTACAGAGATAACTATTTATATTTCTTATACATCAGAATAACATGGGATTAAATATAAGGGAAATAATTCCAAGAAGAGAGATTGAAATATCTGACTTAAAGGGAAAAATACTCTGCGTTGATGCTTTTAATACTCTGTACCAGTTTTTGTCTACTATAAGGCAGATTGACGGAACTCCGCTGATGGACAGGAAAAAAAGAATTACAAGCCATCTTTCGGGTATTTTTTACAGAAATATAACCCTTCTTGAACACGGGATGAAATTAGTATATGTATTTGATGGGATTCCTCCAGAAAGCAAACACAAAACTCTCCAGCGGCGCGAGGGAGGAAGAGATATTGCAAGAGAGAGATATGAAAAAGCAAAAGATGAAGAGGATATTGAAAGCATGAAAAGATACAGCAGCCAGTTAGTAAGGCTCAATGATGAAATTATAAAAGAAAGCAAAGAACTTCTTGAAGCCATGGGAATTGCAGTTGTTCAGGCTCCAGGAGAAGGAGAGGCACAGGCTGCTTATTTGTCGAGAGTCAAGGAAGGGATTTTTGCAACCTCCAGTCAGGATTATGACAGCCTGCTTTTCGGAACTCCTAAACTTATAAGAAATCTAACTCTGGCAAAAAAAAG
>MFWP01000014.1:34662-43853 GCA_001786415.1 Candidatus Pacearchaeota archaeon RBG_19FT_COMBO_34_9 | reverse complement strand
TAAAACCAGAATTAATTGAACTTGAGAAAGTTCTGAATTCACTGGAAATAAATATAGACCAGCTTATTTGTCTCGGGATTTTAGTCGGGACTGATTATAACCCAAAAGGCATTCCCGGAATTGGGCAGAAGAAAGCATTGCAGGTAGTAAGGAGATATAAACAGCCTGTTTTAATTTTTGAGAGTGTAAAAGAGCAAATCATGAGCCTGCCCAAGGAAGATAGATTTGACTGGAAAGAAATTTTTGAATTATTCCACAAGCCGAATGTTTCCAATACTTTTTTTAAATTCGGAAAAATTAATGAAAAGAAAATCAGGGAAATTCTTGTTAATGAGCATGATTTTTCAGACGAAAGAGTGCAGAAACAGCTTGAAAGATTAAGGGAAATTACAGAAAAAAACAAGCAGAAAAATCTGGAAAAGTGGTTTTAATTATCTTCTCTTTGCTATGACAAAGTCATCTTTCTTTTTACGGCCGAGAAGAACAATCCCTATAATAAGAAGAATTATCCCAAGTATAATAGGAATGGTTTTCTCATAAACAAAAAAGCTCAATACAATCAGTAATCCCCCAAAAACAAGCAATGAACCGCCCTTTAATTTTACTATAATAAAAATTGCTCCTGCAATAATTATAACGGGAATTATTGTCATTAATACTCCTTCAGATATTCCTATATCATAAAAAAGCCCCTGAAAATCAAAACCTGTTTTATTTAATCCGTAAGTTATAAGAAAGGCTATTATTGCTGAAATAATCCCGGCGATTGATTTATTAGTTTTGAAAGCAGATTTTGAGAGGGCAAAAAATAAGATTGAAAAAGAAATTATGAATATTGCCGATAATATTACCATTGATTGGTCTATCTGGTCCAGCAAATCGCTTAAACTAGTCTGGGCGCTTGCGAGACTAACTGATATCAATAAAAGAAATATGAATAATGCACCCTTTTTCATGCTGGATACACGAAAACCTTTTTTATAAATTTTGTGGGTTCTGACAGATAAGATTTAATAATTATATTTATCTCTTATCCTTATGCATACTGATACTAAGTCTTTTGACGTTTTGGGGAATATTGCGATTGTTAAATTTTCCAAAGATGTTAATCTTAGAAGCAAGAAGCAATTTGCCAATAAAATCCTGAAAGAAAACAAGGCGATAAAGACTATTCTGGAAAAAAAAGAGAAAGTAAAGGGAAGATTGAGAAAATTATCAACAGGATTTATTGCGGGGGAAAAAACTAGAGAAGTTTTGTACAGGGAAAATAACTGTGTTTTCAGGTTTAATACTGACGAGACTTATTTTTCTCCACGCCTGAGCAATGAAAGGAAGGAAATTGCAGGAAAGATAAAAAAAGGAGAAATTGTTCTGGTGATGTTTGCAGGAGTTGCTCCATACAGCATTGTAATTGCAAAGAATTCAAAAGCAAAAAAAGTTTTTTCTAATGAGATAAACAGGGAAGCAAATAAATACGCTGAACTAAATATCAAACTGAATAAAGTTAAAGATAAGATTGAACTGATTAATGGTGATATAAAAAGGATTGCTCCAAAAATCAATCAAAAATTTGATGTGATAGTAATGCCCCGCCCGCAGTTAAAGGAAACATTCCTTGCTGAGGCATTTAAACTAAGCAGGAAAGGAACAAGGATTTATTATTATGATTTCTGCAGTACTGATGAAGCCGATTCTGTTATAAAAAAAATAGGGCAGGAAGCGAAAAAATTCAGAAAGAGCATAAAAATTCTTAATGTAAAAAAAGCAGGAGAGATTGCACCGTATAAAATAAGAATAAGGGTTGATTTTCAAATTCTATAAAAGTAAGATTTCATATAAAAAAATACTGATTTAAGGAGATAAATTAAATTTTCAGGAATTCTATTTCCTCTTCCTTTAATTTCAGCTCTTTTTGTATTTCAGGATTTGATTTAATAATCTGCTTTATTACAGGAAATTCATTCATCGCCCGTTTTTGGCCAACGTGAACATACTGCGCGTATTTTTCACAGATTGATTTCTTATGAACTGTCTTCTGGTTGTTAAGCCAAATCTGCAGGATTCTTGAAGGTTTTTTATAGCTTGTAAATCCAGTTTTCGGATTTTTTTTGGCAGATGCAATCCCATAACTCAAGAAAATGTTTTCATAGATTAAAAATCTCCAGTATTGCTGTTTGTATATTCTTCCCTTGAAGATATCTGTTTTGCTCAGCAAATCATATGCCTTTGCAAGTTCTTCCCCGTGATATTCTGCGGGGATATTTTCCTCAAGCCAGAGAATTATATCATCTATTGGCATATTTACAGAATCAAAAATATTAATCATGTCATTTGTCGGTTTTTCCTTGAATATCCTTCTTAATGAATTGAATATGTCTGTCTCTTTATTTCTTTCATCCAGGATTACAGAAAAATAATCCTTTAATTTTGACAAAGTCTGCAGGTCATTTATAGCAGCCCTTAAATCCCCTTTTGCTTTTATTGAGAGTTCTGTTATAAAATTATCATTTATGACGAGATTTTCTTTTTTTGAAATTTCTGAAATAACTGATTTTATTATATTATAATTTATCTCCTTCAATTGCAAAAGTTCGCATTTTTTTCTTAATGAACTGAATTTCCTGTTCCAGATATCATTTGCAGTTATTATTATGGGATAAGAGGTTGTGTTAATTATGCCCATAAGCTCAGGCAGTCCGCCTTCTTCAAGTTCTGATATTCCATCAACTTCATCCACGAGAATTATCTTATTTTCTTTTTTTAGTGATTTCTGCTCGACTGCAGGCTTTAAGATTCCCCTTAATTTTTCTTTGTTTCTTAAGTCAGAGGCATTTAATTCAAATATCTCTGAATTGAGTTCATCTGCCGTTGCATAGGCAAGGCTTGTCTTTCCTGTTCCTGGCGGTCCGTAAAGAATCAGCGCATTTTTAATTTTCCCAAAATTTTTTATAAAATTTCTTATCTTAAAAATAGCTTCATCCTGCCCCTTTATTTCCTCAAATTTTTTTGGGCGATATTTTTCAGTCCATGTCATTTTTATCCTCTCTTAAGAACATATCACTGTATGAACAATCAATTAAATCTTTTTGCTCAATCCCTAATAATTTCATATAATATCTACATTGTTTTAATAATCTTTTTTTCCCTATATCCCCTTCGGAATCTATTGCCTCTATTTCTACAAAATCTTTTTTTAATCCTTTTACTTTATCCAAATGAATTTTTACATTATCTATAAAATATATCTCTCTTTTTTTATCTACTACTATCAAAATCCCTAGTGCTTTTGTTAATATCTGTTCTAATGCAGATTCCAGATTGGACTTATAAAGAACTATATCTGATTGTTTTGGTCCTTCCTGGTTTATCCTGTCATAATATATAAGATAATTCTCAATTATTCCTTTACGCAACTTTAATCTCCCATTTTTTACATTAAAATAAACATTAATTTGGCTGTCTGTACCTATATATTCTGCATTATGTTTTTTTAGAATTTTTCTTATCTCATCTTGTTTAGAAGTTCTTGCTTTTATCTCAATGTTTGTATGTCCCATTACTCTTCCCCCAACCCAGCCAATACAAATGAAGCAAGAAGAGCCTGCAATTGAATGAAAGGGTCGCTTCCCTCTGTCATTCTGAATTCAGTTTCTCCTGTCTTTTCTGTAAGTTTTACTTTAATTACTGGTTCAACAGGAAGATTCCAAATCTCTTTCTGGATTGCTTTTATTACATCTTGGCCAGAAATACTCTCCTTTAACATTATATCAAGAAGCTTTTCCTTTGCTTTCTGGAAATCTCCTGAAATAGCATAATCAAGAACAACCTTTATGTCTCTGGGTTTTGTGTTTGAGATTATCGTAGCGACAAGCTCTGAGGTTATTGATGGAGAGATTGATGCTGTGGACTGGAGTATATTTATGCACCGTCTGCAATCGCCCTCGCACCCCTCGTATAATATCTCAACTGCATCCTGCTTTATTGCCAGATTTTCTTTTTCAGCAATTTTCAGAATAACTTTTTCAATATCTTTCTTTTCCAGAAGCTTAAACCTGAATATTGCACATCGCGACTGAATCGGGTCGATAATTTTGCTTGAATAGTTGCATGATAAGATGAACCTGCATGTTGCGGAATAATTTTCCATTGTCCTCCTTAATGCCTGCTGGGCTTCAGGAGTCAGCGCATCTGCCTCATCAAGGAAGATAATCTTAAAAGGAATATTCCCGAGAGATTTTGTCCTTGCGAAATTCTTTACCTTTTCCCTTATTACATTTATTCCTCTCTCATCAGAAGCATTTAGCTCCAGATAATTTTCCTTCCAGTTTTCCTTGTACAATTCTTTTACTACGATAAGCGCCAAAGTAGATTTTCCTGTTCCTGCTGGTCCTGCAAAAAGCATATGGGGGATATTCATGGAATTTGTCAATGCTTCAACTCTTTTTACTGAATTATCCTGGCCGACAAGCTCAGAAAACTTTGAGGGCCTGTATTTTTCAGTCCATATACCTCTCATAATAGAATATTTTTATAAGAACTTATAAAGATTTGTGTGATAAAATTAAAATTATTACTTAGCTCTCTCTTTTCTCAACTTTCTCTTATGTTTTTCCTTTCTCAGTCTCTTTCTCTGCCACTTCCATCTCATCTGGTTTTTCTTTTTCCATCTTCTTGAGCTTCTTTTCATTCTAATGATAGAAAAATTTGATTTTTAAAGGTTTTTATCTGCTTCTGATCACACCAATTCTTGGGCAATATTGATTTATCGGACAGATTGAGCATTTAGGAGAAACCGGCTGGCATATTGTTTTTCCAAACTGAACAAATATTGAATTAAAATTTACCCAGTATTTTTTAGGCAGAATCCTGTTTAGTTCAGATTCAGTTTGTTCAGGAGTTTTTGTCTTTATCCAGCCAAGGCGATTTGGAATCCTGTGGCAGTGTGTATCTATAGGAAGAACTTTTTTTCCAAATGCAAATGCAAGAACTATGTTTGCTGTTTTAGGGCCAATCCCTTTTATGCTCATCAGTTCCTCCCTTGTTTCTGGAACTCTGCTGTTGAATTGTTCAATCAGGACTTTTGAGACATGCTTTAATGTCCTTGCTTTTTTCCTGTAATGTCCTGAAGAAAAAATTAATTTTTCAAGTTTTTTAATCGGCAGTTTCAGTATTTCTTTTGGAGTATCAGCAACAGCAAATAATCTTTTTGATGATATCTCTGTATTCTTGTCCTGTGTTCTCAGAGAAAGAAGGCATGAAATTAATATTTTAAAAGCATCCGGATTTTTCCGCATTCTGTTAAGGGTTGTCCTGTCTTTATTGTAATGCTTTGAGAGAATCTCCATTATTGGCTTGATTGTTTTCATTATCAAAAAACTTATTCTTTTTTATTCCATTTTGAAACTAGCAATATTCCAATAACTGCTATAATTGTTGTAATAAAAGCAGTCATAATGCTGTTTTTTACAGGGCTGGCTTCTGAAATTTTATTTATCCATTCTATTATAACATCCCTCCATGTTAGAGCAATAAGGAATCCAAATGCCGCAATAATTGCAGTTACAACTGATTTTTTGAATTCATCTTTGAATCTTTTTGCAGATTCTTTTGCCTTTAACTTTAATTTTTGTTTTCGGGTTAGTTCCTGTTTAATTTCTTCTGCCATTTTAGATTTCTGTATTTTTTATTTAACAATCTCGCCGAAAGTTTTCCTGAAAATTCCTGCGGCATTTCCTTCATCAGTATCAAGATGCAGGGAAAGCCTGTAATCTTTTGAAATCCTGACAATAATATTATGAAAAGTTATTTCTCTTGTTCCTTTTATTCTTATTGATATCTTTTGATTGTTCTTTACTCTTAATCTTTTTGCTTCTTTGTCTGAGCAGTGCAAATGCCTCTGCGCTATTATGCATGGAATTTTTACTGAAGATTTTGGCCCCATAACTAAAATTTTTGTAGTATTTGCCAAATCTCCTGAAACTTTTATTTTTGGAATTGGAGCAAGTTTTAACTTATAAGCATCTGTCAGGGAAATTTCAGCCTGCGAATTTTTTCTTAATGGGCCCAGAATTCTGACATTTTCCATTTTTTTATCCTGATTAATCATTGTCAAGGTTTCTTTTGTCGCAAATTCTCCTGGCTGTGATAATTTTTTTATTGAGATAAGTTCATTGTTTCTTCCGAATAATCTTTCAAAATCTTTTTTTGACAAATGAACATGCCTTGCTGAAATTTCTACAGGGATTTTCATTTTATTTATAGATTTTCTTGGTTTTTATAACTTATTTATATTATCTTCAGAACTTCCTCAACAGCCATTTTTTCTTCATTGGTTTTTTTAACCCAAACTTTTACTTTTGAATCTTTTGAAGAAATCAATTCTGAATTATTTCTATTTTTTTCCTTATCAATTTTAACTTCTAAAAATCCGAAATGATTGCAGATATCTTCTCTTAGTTTAGGGACACTTTCCCCGATTTTTGCAGTGAAAACCAGATTATCAAGCCCATTCAATGCAGCAAGATAAGAGCCGATTATTTTTGCTACAGAATAAACAAGCATATCATATGCAAGTTTGCAGTCCTTGTTTCTTTTCATATTTGCCAGAATATTCCTAAAGTCATTGAATCCTGCAATCCCTTTTAATCCTGATTCCTTAGTCAGTAATTCTTCAGGATTATATCCCCTTTTTTTCAAGAAGAAAATTATTCCAGGGTCAATTGTCCCTGAGCGGGTTCCCATTATCACCCCTTCAAGCGGAGTAAATCCCATGCTCGTATCAGCAGGCTTTCCATTGAGAACAGCAGATATACTTGAGCCAGAGCCCAAATGACAGATTATTGTTTTCCCCTTTAAATTTTTTGAGACAAATTCATGAGATGAACCATGAAATCCGTATCTTCTTATTCCATATTTCTTTGTGATTGTTTTTGGGATTGAATATATTTTTGCGATTTCAGGAATATCAGAGAAAAATGCTGTGTCAAAAACAGCATATTGCGGTTTTTTATATCTCTCACAAAATTCAATCACCATTAATTCCCTTGGATTATGCAATGGCGCAAGTTCTGAAAAAAACTTTATCTTCTTTTTTATTTCCTTATTGATTCTTGATGGCTTTTTCAAATCACCGCCATGAACAACTCTGTGGATTATTAAGTCAATATCTTTTTCATCATTTTTTCTGAAGATTTCCACCACGGCTTTTTGGTAATCTTCTTTTGTTTCAAGTCTTTCATAATTTTCTGAATCTATTAAGTCAGAATTCCTGAATAAACTGTATTTTATGCTTGAACTTCCCACATTAAATACGAGAATTTTTTTCACCTTTCTCATTTATTTATCAGGCACTCTGTCTTTTTAATTCTTATTTTTTACAAAAATTACTAGGAGAATAATCAAAAATAAAATTATGTTGGCAATCATCAGTAAAATTGAAAATGAATTTTTGGAAATCTCTTTTAGCAAATTGATTACAGGGTTATAGAGTATAAGAAAACTGACTATCATTGCCATTATAAAAGTTAAAAGCACAATGCCTGCTATTGCATCTTTAACTTTCCCGAATTCCTTGTTATATTCAGGAGAAATCAAATCTATAAGTTTTTCAAAACCCCTGTTGAATAATTCCAGGATTACTACCAGAAAACATACTATTATTATTGTTATCAGATAAACTTTCGAAATTTCTAATAAAATTGCAATAGAGATTATAATAAAACCAATTAAAATCTGGATTTTGATATTTCTCTCACTTGATATCCCCCTGAATAATCCCCTTATTGCACAGAGCGCGCTGTCTCTGAAACTTATATTCGTCATGTCACAATTCTGAATTATTTATTTATAAGAATTATTGTGTTTTGTTGCGAAAAGTTTATATATGGATAATCTTATCTTTTGTTAAAATTCTGAATTTCTGCAAAATTGCGGAAAAATCGGGAGGTGAAGGTGTATGGAAGAAACAGATGATGGGACGGAAATTAAGGATATTACAAATTTCAAAACCGGTTTTACCTATAAGCCGGAATATGAAATATGGCGGAATTGAAAGAGTAGTTAGAGATCTTGATGAAGCTTATTTAAAAGAAGGGCATGAATCTTTTGTTGTTGCCCCTACAAATTCAGAAATTAAAGGAATTTTAATTCCTACAAATGCTTCTGGTTCTTGGGTTGGGGATGGAAGAGGAATTTACAGTGAATCTCAAAAAGAAAAAGCATTAAAATACCACGCAGAAATAGCCCTTAAATCAATAGAAAAGATTAAGCCAGATATTATTCATGACCACTTACCTATAATCATGCAGCAAGATTATCTAAAAAATACTCCAAAGGTAATTACTTTAACTACTTTGCATGGTGCCTTACAAAGTGAAAATGGCATGTCTTCTATTCCAAATCCAACACCACAAACTATTTGTCCTTTTAATCATTTTAATTCAATCAGTGAATCTCAAAGACATTTTTTTTCAAATGTTTTACCGGTGGAGTTTAATGTTTATAACGCCATAAATGTAGCAGATTATCCCTTTGAAAGTGAAAAGAGAGATTATCTCTTATCTATTGGGAAAATAGGAATAAACAAAGGACAAGATATAGCTATAAGATGTGCAAGAAATCTCGGGAAAAAATTGATTATTGCAGGACCTGTCCATGGATTCAGGGGACCCATAAAAGATTTTTGGGAAAATTGTGTGAAACCAAATATAGATGAATTTGAATTGGATATGTCTCCTTCTGAAATTGATGATTTTACAAAATATTTTTCTGAAAAGGATTTTGGCTCTAAAGGAAGGATTGCCTATGTTGGGGAAATAGATGATTCTCAAAAAAAAGAATTGTTTAAGAGAGCTTCCGGCTTCCTGATGCCAATAAGATGGCATGAACCTTTTGGATTAGTCATGATAGAGTCCATGGCTACAGGAACTCCGGTAATTGCTTATAAAATGGGGGCTGTTCCTGAAATAGTTGTCCATAATCGGACAGGATATGTTATCAAGAGTAATCATGAACAAGAATTTCAAAAAGCAATCGGGAAATTAAATAAGATATCTCCTGAAGATTGCAGAAGACATGTGGAATATAATTTTGATACCTTATTTCAAGCTAGGAAATATATAGATATCTTTAATTATCTAATTAATAATAACTAATTTTCCCATATTCCCTCCGGGTTATGAAATCATGCCCCC
>MFWP01000014.1:30590-34656 GCA_001786415.1 Candidatus Pacearchaeota archaeon RBG_19FT_COMBO_34_9 | reverse complement strand
ATTTGAACTCGGGTTACCACCGTTCTCCAAGAGAGATTGCATTGAGATGCTAGACCCTATTCTCTCATCGAGTTTTGAATCACCTCTCCTATTTTGAACAAAGTCTTTTTGGTACTTCGTTCGTTTGAGAGGGTGGTGTCCTTGGCCTCTAGACTACGGGGGCCTGTTTTTCTGCACCCGAGTATAGGTCGAGCTTCACATTTCTGTGAGTGCCTAGACTACAGGGGCTTATTATCAATTTTTACAATTCGCCTTGATTTAAAAGAGTTTTTATTAAAGAGAAACAAAATAAAGAATGCAAAATATCGCTGTCGTATGCAATAAAAAGCCAATTATTGCAAGTTTTAATGGCTTTATAGTCGTAAGTCCTGCAAGCATAGAAACTCCAAGTTCATCCGGAAGAGGCGTCGCGAGAATAATGCCTGCAAATATATACAACAGATAATGATGCACTAATACCTGTTTTTTCTTTTTTACTATTTCTTCTATTTTCTTAATTATTCTTGTTTTTTTCAGTCTTTTGAATTCATCCATAAAAGAAAATTTTATTGTTTTAAAAATAAACATATCGGCAATTGTTGCACCAATTCCTCCTATCAAAGCCCCTATTAATATGTTTGAAGGAATCATTTTAGTTAATAATCCAATCCCAAAAGGAGCAGTGAATCCAAGAGCAGTTAAAAATCCGGCAAATAAAATTCCTACATAACTAAACCTCTGAACAGAATTAAACCATTCAGAAACAAAAGGTCTTGTAAACAGATAATAAGCCAGAATAATAAAAATAATCAATAAAAATAATTTAGGATATTTAAATAAAAAAATTCTTTTTGCTTTCTTGACTGCTTGAGGATGATGTTTTCTAAGTAATTTATAAATCTTTTTATGAGATTCGTGAACCATTTTATTTCATCAAGAAAACTTTGTCATTTGGGCGCACTTTTTCTTCAACTTTTATCCCTATGTGGTCTCCCTTTTTGGCTTCTGACACTTTTTTCTTTTCTATCTGCATACTTCCCACTTTCTGTTCAAAATTGGTTGTATGTCCTTTTATTCGGATTTTATCACCAACTTTTAATTTTCCGGAAAGTTTTATTGCTGCAACTCCAACATGCGAGAAAAAAGTTGAAATTGTCCCGATTTCTTTTTCTCCCATATGCAAAATAATACCCCAATATATTTAAAACTATTGCTCTCTAAAATTTTAAATAGTTTAATAACGCTTTTTTATTATCTGAATTTGCTTAAATATACTCAGCCCCATAGTACAGCGGTCAAGTATATCGGCCTCTGGAGCCGGTGACCCAGGTTCGAATCCTGGTGGGGCTATCCATTAGAAACCAGAAACATTTTTATATTTCCTTTTATTTTACTGATTATGGAAATTGGGGTGTTTTTACTAATCTTTATTTTTCTGGCATTTTTAATCTGGATCATGATAGGGATAAAAAGCCACCAGCATAAACGTGTGGCACTGTTACTAATTTTATTGCTTCTATTCTTTATCTTTGGTCTTAAGATGGCTTTTAGCGGAAAAGATATGCAGATAAATAGTATTTCAGATTTAGGGAAAGCAGTTAAGATTTATTTTTCTTGGCTTGGCAGTGCCCTCAATAACATCCAATTAATAACTGCTCAGGCAATCAAAATGAACTGGAAAGGTAACAGTACAACATAATATTTATAAATAATAGTTTCTGATATATATTATTGATATGGCAAAAAAAAAGAGGGTGAGAAAAAAAACAAGAAAAAAAGCTATTTTAAAAAGCAAAATAAACGTAAAAAATAAAATTGCAGTTGTTGTTAATAATCTTTTATTATTTGTTGCATTATCACTTGTTTCTTTTGTTTTGTACAGATTTATACAGAATGCTTTTTTTCAGGATTTGTTCTTTGTAATGGCAATGGTGTTTGGATTTATTGCTATCGGTTTCCTGATAGCTCTTTTAATCTTATTTATTGTTAAGGCTGTGAAAAAGAGATAAATTTTTATAAACTGATTCTGAATATTTAGAAAAGCATTTTATTGTTAATTTTTAGTCATGCCTGTGTAGCTCAGTCGGTAAGAGCGCAACATTGGTAATGTTGAGGTCCTGAGTTCAATTCTCAGCACAGGCTCTCAAAAGACACCTTATCGGTTTCTTTTGTAAACTTCCCTTTACAATACTGCTCACGACTGATAAGACACCATCACAATACTGCTCATGACTGATTTTATTTTCAAAATTGATTAACTTTATAAACTTCATCCTTAAGATAGAGGGATGGAGAAAGAATTTGATTTGAAAAAACTGAAAGAAGATTATAGTGTTTTTCAGGGAAAATATGAACTTCCTTCTTTTGAAAAATTAAATGAAGATTTTCAGATAGAGAAAGTAGCAGAGCATGAGACAGATTTTGTGATGCGGGAAATCAGGGAATGCATATCTGAAAAATTTCTTAACTATCTGCGCTTTATTGAATCCATACTTAATCCTTCAAACGGACCTATGTTTGTATTTGCCCTGACAAAAACTCTTGGATTAAAAGAGAGGGAAAAACTCGTGGAATTGTACAAAAAGATAGCAAAAGTTGATATAGATTTGCTGGAGCTTGATCTGGAATACTCCGAGGAAAAAGAAGCGGATTCAATAAAGAAATATTATACAATATGGCAGGAAATTAAGAAAGAATTCCTGGAAATTGTAAGTGTGATCAAAAAGAACTGGGATGCAAAAATTGAGGATTCAGGGAAAGGATATTTCGGGTGATTATCCAAGGATTTTTTTGATAAAATGCTTTAATCTTTTTATAAACCAATTCTCATGCTCCTCTCTGACATAATTCACTTTTTTATCTGCTCTTTCCTCTAATAAACCTAAAATCCCATAAATGAACTGTTTTGGGGTTTCTTTAGTCTTTATATTCTCTATCTTAATTTTTTTCGGGAAATTTCTGTCTTTTTGCGCCTTTTTTATTATCTCTTTATATTCCTGATAATGTAGAGGAAATGTAACAAAACCAATTCTTTCGCCACCCCTTAATTTTTTTCCAAGGTAGAGAATGTCTTCTTCGCTGTCGTCTCCATTGAGCACCAACATATTTTTTATTTTTCTTTTTTTTAATTCTTCAATAGCTCTTTTTTTTCTTTGTCTTTTCCATCCTGTTGGAATAAGAAGATAATCTAATGGTTTGACCATTCTTTTTTTTATTTTCATAATTTTCCTTAGAAAATAAAGTATAAAAATGTTTAAAAATCCCTTATTAATAAAATCAGTATGTTTTTGGATATACATCTGGAATCTTGTGATGATAAAGGAGAAAGGCTCAAAAAATTAGCAGACTTTGGAGCACCATTCAATCTTTCTCTTGTCCCTATTTTATTAATGCCTGAACATAGGGTTTTCAAAAATGGAGTTTATCCTTCTGATTATTACTATCCCCTACAAATTGTTGATATGCTGAAAGATTTGGCTAAAAATAATTCAAATATCACTTTTGGCCAGCAGGGATTTGCACATTATTGTATAGATTGTCATGAAAAATTTATTAAAAACGGCGGAAGAAAAAAAGGCGCCTGGCCAGACCCATGGCATGAGAATAAATGTCTATATGGAAAGACCAAATCGGTTGATGAACAAGCAGAATTTATGCAGAGAGGAAAGAATGTTATTGAGAATATTTTAGGAGTTTCTCCTGTAATTTATGTTGCTCCAAATCATCAAAAAGATAGGAATACAAATATTGCTGCTGAACAACTTAATTATAAATATCTTGCTGACAGGGCAATATTAAATGTCCCCCCATATAAAGAAGGGAATTTAATTATCATTCCTGAGAGAGAAGAACTTGGAAAAAAGGGAGAGATTTTTTATACACATTATGACAGGATGAAAGAAAACTTTTGGGATTATATTAATATTTTAGATGAATCTTTTTCGCCAGATAAAATTACTCTTTCTGAAAAATCTAAATTTAAAACAAATTTGAATTATCAATTATTAATCAAAAGGAAACAATTGAGAGATATTATAAAGAGAATCAGATAAGCAAAATAATTTTTAAAATATGAATTCCTTATTCT
>MFWP01000014.1:27263-30582 GCA_001786415.1 Candidatus Pacearchaeota archaeon RBG_19FT_COMBO_34_9 | reverse complement strand
CATTTGGATTCTTATCTCAAGGAATTTGTTGATTTCTGTAAGAAGAGATATGGCAAGAATTTAATTGGTATCGGAATTTATGGCTCATATGCTTGGGGATATTTTGACAAAGAGAAAAGTGATTATGATGTTTTCTTAATTTTTAATTCAAAAATTAAAGATGAAACAAAAATGCTTGATAATCAATTTAAAAAAATATCTGTTCAATACTTTGGTACTGCAAAACAATTATCAGAATTAATCAGAGAAGGGCATTGGTCTCTTTATATAACCCTTCTTACAAGTGCAAAAATGTTTTATTATTCTAAAGAATATAATTTTTTTATTAATAAATTAAGAGAGATAGATTTTATTAAAAATCTCAAAAATATCGGGAGAATTAAATGGAAAGCGAAATTTGACAGGGAACAACTTAAGAAAGGAGAAGGTTATAATGGAGCAAAATATGCTTTGCCTGCACTAAGAAGCCGATTACAACTTTTAACTTATATCAAACATAAAAAATTGATTTGGGATTTATTAAAAATTATTAAATTAAATAAAGATATTTTAACTTTAGAAGAACAGAAATTTCTTATTAAATTAAATAACTCTGTAAGGAAAAGAAGAAATATCTTTTATAATAAAGAAATCGCAGTTAATATCTTAAATAAAATCAATAAAAAGATGTTAAATCTTCTTATCCCAGCTTCCTAAAAACTTCCTCTAAATTAATTTCAAGCAATGCGACAGGCATTTTTATTTTCCAGTTCTTCAGGATTTTTGGATGAATTTCCCCGAGAAAACCTATAACTTTTTCCCCCACTCGCGACCCCGCTTGCTTATCACTGTCCTTACCTCCGCGAAATCGCTCGCCCACCCCTGCGGAATTGTTTTTGTTATCTTCGAATAAATTTATCTCAACAGTCCTTCCATCAACAAAATAATTAGGGATTTTATCTTTTGGCTCTGCAATTTTTATTTCTATACTAAGAGTTCTGAATAAATACTCCAAAACCTGCCTGACTTCTGTGAAATTTGCAGGAGTGATTGCAAGCGCAAGATTTTCCTGCTCATCCGTGTTGCTGAAAACTTTTCCAATCTCAAAAATTCTCTGCGGATATTCTGCATCAACATTTTCCGAAAGAATTTTTAATAAATAATGAGTTAAATCTTTCCTTAAAAGAGTATAATCTGTCTTTGAACTTTCAACTTCTGTGAAATTTTCTTCAGGCAAAATCATTTTTTTGAACTGGTCTGTTTTATTGGTAAGATGATAATTTGAAATCTCCAGCATATTAAGCCCTGAAAGAATTTCTGCCATTTTTCTTTTTATTGTTTCTTTTTTATTTTCTTTTCCTGTTGTGGAAATTTCAGGAATCTCAGGGACAAAATTTTCATATCCATAAGCAATTGCAATATCTTCTATCAGGTCAACTTCATGAAGTATATCTGTTCTCCAGGAAGGAATTTCAGCATTCCCCCGGTTATAATTATATCCCATTCTTTCTATTAATTCCTTAATCTGCTTCTCATTGAGTTTTAAACCAAGAAGAGAATTTGCCTTATTCAAATTAAGTTTCATTTTTTCTTTTGATAAATCAGGAGTTATCTCCTTTTTTTTGTAATGCAGTTCCATCTGATAAATTTCCCCGCCCATATCTGCAAGATTTGTTACAATTATATTCAGACATTTTTTCAATATGTCAAAATCAAACCCTGAGCATTCAACAAATACGTCATGTGTATCAGAAGTTATTTTTCCTGTTAAATGAGAGTTGATTATCGGAGGCATGCTTAGAATATTGCCCTTAGAATCTATGAATATTGGGAATTTTGGCTTTCCTGCAAGCAAATGTGCATACTCTCTTCCTGTAGCATGTCTCTGCAAAATCTGCAATCCGGACATTTCTTTTTCTGATTCAAGAGGAATGAATTTTATCCTGTCAGGCTCAAGAGCCCTGAATGTTATGGGAAGCTTTATTTTTTCAAGAGGATAAATTCCTATTGCAAGCTTTTTTCTTTTTCTTCCGACAGTAAGATGAAGTTTCTCCTGGATATCGATTATTTCTTTTATCTTATCATCATCAAATTTCAGATTGCGGACAATTGCACAGGCAGTATAAGGACGAATATTCTTTACAGAAGAGTCTATATAGACAATATAATCTTTTTCAGGCTTGTTTAATTTATATTCTTTCATCCCTTTTTGCTTTCCAAGGAATGCAAGAAAAGCCCTTTTGAATCCGTGATATGAAAGCAAATCAGGACGGTTTGGAAAAACTTCAATTTCAATCTCTTCATCATTAAATTTTTCAAGAGGAGTTCCGAACATAGCTATTTTATTCTGCATTTTTTCGTCCAGTCTCCCGATTTCTTTTTCAAACTGCTTTCGTGGAAATGTTACATTAGCCATTTTATTTTTTTATTTTCTCTTTCATTTTGTTTAATTCTTCTGGTGATGCAGGTTTTGCTCTGCTGAAGTTCAACTCTTCTCCGTGATTCAGCGGGATAAGATGAATATGAACATGAGGGACAGCAAATCCTTCAACAATCATGCCAATTCTTTTCGGATTTAATTTTTCTTTCAGTTTTTTTGCAATAAACTTGGCATGGAGCATTAATTCAACATATTCCCTGTCTGACAAGTCAAACAGATAATCATTATGCTTTTTTGGTATTACTAAAGTATGTCCTGGGTTCATTGGGTTTATATCTAAGGATGCAAAAAAATCCTTATTTTCCCAAATCTTTACTGCTGGAACTTCTCCATTTGCTATTTTGCAGAATATACAGTCTGTCATTTTATTTTATCCAAAATTTCATTTTTCTTAGTTGAGATAAATCATTCTTGTACATTTCCCTTAAATCTTTTATTTCATAATAATCCATAATCATCCTGTCAAAGCCAGGACCCCACGCAAGGATAGTAATATTCTCTCCTAGAAGAGGGATTACAACTTCTGGTCTGAAAATTCCTGCTCCGCCTAATTCAAGCCAGATTTTTTTTTCAGGATGCCACACGTCTATTTCCACGCTTGGTTCTGTATAAGGAAAATATGAAGGGCGGAATCTTATCTTTTCAAATCCCATTTTTTTGAAGAATTCCTGCAGATAACCAAGCAGATGCCTGAAATTCAGATTCGGAGCAACTACAATTCCTTCTGTTTGGTTGAACTCAAACCCATGACTCCAGTCAACAGTTTCATTCCTGAAACATTTTCCAATTGCGAAAAATTTAGACGGAATATTATTTTTATTAAGATTTGCAAGAGTTTTTGCAGACAGGCAGGTTGTGTGAGTTCGTAAAACTAATCTTTTTGCTTCTTCTTCATTCCAG
>MFWP01000014.1:26539-27232 GCA_001786415.1 Candidatus Pacearchaeota archaeon RBG_19FT_COMBO_34_9 | reverse complement strand
GCTTTTTATCAGGCAATTCTGCTTTTTTATTTATAAAAAAGGTATCATGCATCTCACGAACAGGATGGTCCTGAGCAGTGAATAAAGCATCAAAATTCCAGAATGAACTTTGGAGAATGCTTCCTGACATTTCTTTAAATCCCATTTCTGTCCAGATTTTTCTTGCATAATCTGTTGCCTGATTTACAAAATGGCGCTTGCCTCCTGTTATAGACGGAAGAGGAGAAATCACATCATATCTCCTGAATCTTTTTCCTTTCCATGAAGATTCTTTTTCAAGGAGTTTCGGGGTTATGGCTTCAATTAATTCTCCAACCTTTTTTTCAGATTTGACAATCTCTTCCCCTATTTTTGTAATATTTACATTTATTATTTCCTCTTCTTTTACCTGGATTATGTTCCTTCTCCTTTCAAGCGATTTAAATGCATATAATTGTTCGAGTGTCAGCAAATTATAATCAAGGGGAAGAGATTCTATAAACAATTCTTCAAGGCTCTTTTTTGATATTTCATCTGCTTTGCCGGTAAGGATAATTTTTCCGTTATTTATCTCAACTAATGCCTTCTTTTTCAAAACACCCACAGAAACCTTAAATTCATCATCTGACAGGGAACTTTGCTTCTGGGCATCCTCCAATTTTAAAATTCTTTTTTCACTCAGCAAAAGGAGAAGTCTTCTTTCAGGCAATCCCT
>MFWP01000014.1:12048-26502 GCA_001786415.1 Candidatus Pacearchaeota archaeon RBG_19FT_COMBO_34_9 | reverse complement strand
TGTTACAATATCCTTATTCTCAAGATATTCCAATGCACGCAAAACAGAAGTTCTGTCAAGCTTCGAATTTCTTATTATTTCACCAATGTTCTTTTCTCTTAAATAAGGAAGAATTTTCCTTTCATTTGGGCTTAAGGATTCTATTAATTTTTCTGTCATTTAATTTCTAAAGAAAACACATTAAAAAAGTTTTGTTTTCCCTTTTTTATAAATTCTTAATCATATTAGTCGGCATGCCGAGAACCAAACCAAACGCCTTTAAATCATAAATGTCCCTTTTCTGGTTTTTATACAGAAAGACCATTTTTAATTTATTCTTGCTGCATATCCTGATATTCTGGGAAGTACGGGCAAGAATTGATGCTTTCTGCTTTCCTTCTGCAGAGATAATCTCATCAAGATTTATCCCAATAACCACATTTTTCTTTTTTGCAAGTTTTGCCATAATATGGTTAAATCCTGAATTTCTCTGCTTCTGAAAATCTTTTCTCCCTGCCTGGTTTAAAAGAAGGATGTTAATATCTTCTTTTTCCAGTATTTTCCTGTTCAGTTCATCGTCATCAGAAGAAAAAATAATTTTTTTGCCAAGATTTTCTTTTATCAGTTTTCTTGCTCTGTCAAAATTATCCTCATGAATAAATACCGTGTCCATTAAAAATTTCCGATTATCGTCCCTTTAAATTTTTTGTTTTTGAGAAGATTGTCCAATTGATTCATATTTTGCCCCAAAATAAAAGTTATTATCTTATTTTTCCTGATTATTTTTGATGCGCTCTGGTCCAGGACAAAATGCTGTCCTGGCTTGAATTTTATCCTGTTTGCCATTCTGTCAAAATCTTTCCATGAAATTTTAGGAATGAATTTGGCATCTTTATGTTCTTTAGGATTTTTATCATGCAAGCCTGCGACATTTGTCAAATTAATAAAAATTGTCCTGAATCTTTTTGCAATTTCTGCTGCTGTTGAATCTGATGTTTGATGCGGCTTGTATTCCAAAGCCCCGCAGAAAACAATATCATATTTTTTGATATATCTTCTTAATTCTCTCATCTTGTGCGGAATTCCCCTTTCCTGGTTTTGATTGAAAAAATAAGACATAAATCTTGCATTCATTCTTGTTGCTGAAATTCCTGCAAAACTCTGGAATGTTTCATTCATTCCGATATTCCTTAGTGCAGAAATATATTTTCTTGCAATATTCCCGCCTCCGCAGACAACTATAAATTTGTACCTGCTGGTGTTTTTCAGGATTGTTTTTCTAAATTGTTTCAGAAAAGAAATTTCTATCCCGTCAGGAATTATCAGGCTTCCGCCGAGGCTTAAGACTATCACCTTCTTTCTCATGATAAGAAAACGGAGAAGGAGTTTTTATAATTTACTTAATAGTAAATAGCTTGTTATCTTTTACATCAAAAATCTTCAGTCTTGCCCCTGAATCAATCCAGCCATGCGCGTAATTAATCGCTGCAAATGCATTTACAAAATCCCCTTTCTTTTCAAAATATCCTGAATCTGACAGATAATTTGAAACCATCTCAATTATCTCTTTAGCCTCTTTCTTTTTTAAGACAGATTTTTTCGCAATTTCTAATGCTTTTTCTGTTAATTCCCTGTATTTTTCTATCTTGTCTTTGCTTATTTTATCCTGCATTTATATAAGAAAAAACCCCTCTTTATAAAATTTTCAAATGTTATAGTAATGTTTAAATATAACTTTAATCTTATTTACTTATGAAAAGGGGGAAGAAAAAACTATTTGTAATTTTAGGAATATTCATAATTGCTCTATTGGTAACTAGTGTGTTGATAGCTGCTTCAGATGAAAAAACAGACGAGATAATCAAAGAAAAGACTGAAAAAATTTCTAAAGAGGCATATGATTATATTGAGAATTTTATTGAGAAAAAAGGTATAGGTGCAGAGAGCATAAACAGTGTAACAGAAGTTAATTTTGAAGATTTGCCAAAAGAGGTCAGCATAGAAAATGTAAACAATGCAAATCTTGCGATTTATCAGATAGATTATAATAAAACTACAGAACAACAGGACAAGGTCTTTGTAATTACTTATTCGGTTGGAAAATTAGAATCACAGGGAGATTTGATAATCAGCCAGGACAAGAGGGAATTTTTGAATTTCGGATTTGACGGAGAGATGAAAGAATCAGGATTCCTGGAAACTTCCACAGGAGTTGAAGGAAGTCTTGAAAAGGGATATGTCATGATGAGACACGGAAGCATTGTAGGAATATCAACAAATCTGGAAGTATTGGAAGGAAACGGAAATATAGAAATTGTTATTTACAGGAATGGAGAGCAAGTCCAGTTTGGAAATTCATTTGTAGCTGATTTAGCAGGAGTAAAGAAAGATTATGATGTTCAGTCAAAAGATACTGTCTCTTTTGAGCCGGGCGATGTAATTTCCTTATATGCAAAATCTTCAGATGGAATTGCTCTGAAGGATGTAATTACTTTGCTTGAGATAATAACTGAATAGCAAAATCTTTTTAAATAGTATGATATTTACTTCAGAATGAAAGGGGATAAAAGAACTGTTCTTGTATTGGTTTTAGTTTTAGTAATAGTAATTTTGCTTGGTTTTATAGGATATCTATTCCTGATAAATCCTGCACTAAATGGATTAGTTGTCAGGGGATATAATCAGGGGCAAGTTGATACAATAAATGCAATTCTTTTACAAATCAGCAATTCAGGCTATGTGCAGCTTCCTGCAGGGAATAATCAGACTCTGATTTTAGTTCCTTATCAGCCCCAACTTCAGCAATAATTTTTTAGTTATCTTTTTAAATTTGAGATTACAATTTATTTAATGAATAGTAAAAGAGGACTCTCTGCAGTAGTTATTGCTTTGATTATAATTCTTTTATCCCTTGTTGCAGTTGGTGCAGTGTGGGTTGTGGTTAAAAATATTATTTCAGGAGGGGTTAAAGAGATGGACCTTGGGAAATTTACGATTGATTTGGACATAACAAACGCTTATGAGCAAAGAGGAAATATAACTGTAATTGTTGAAAGAAAAGCCGGGGAAGGAGAACTTGTCAAGATTAAATTTATCCTCTCTGATAAAAAAAATTCAGAGATTATAACTGAAGAAGCCAATCTCAGCGAATTAGAATCCCGGAATTTTTTTCTTCATCCTGTTGTATTGGTATCAACAGATATAGTCCGTGTTTCAGTAGCTCCTGTTTTTAAATCTGCTGGAAGTGAAATTATAGGCGGCATTGCAGATACTTATTATATTAACAGCAACGGAGAACAACAGGATGAAGAAGAATGCACTCCTGATTGCACAGGATTGCAATGCGGTCCTGACCCTGAGTGCGGAGAATCATGCGGAACCTGCACAGGCACAGATGTTTGTTCTAACGGGGTTTGTGTTCAACAGGAATGTGAACCAGAATCAATTGAAACTACCTGCGGAACATGGGTTTGCGGAACAAAAATAAATAATTGCGGGGCAGAAGTAAATTGCGGTGAAGATTGCCTTGAAGGGCAAATGTGCCTGGAAGGGAATTGCATGAAAATAACTCCTGTTAATTCAGGTAAGGTTGAAGAAACATGGCCAGGGACATCAGGAATGTATTTTGGCAGTGCTGACCTGCCTATGGATTTTAATTATCAGGAATATTACATTGAATTTCCTGGAAGTGAAGAGGCAGATTGCCTGCTGATTGCAATTTATAAATTTCCCATAGAAGGATATTCAAAAAGCCACATAGGATTTAATTTTGAAACTTTAATAGAAACAGGAAATGATTATCAAATCTGGGCGACAAGAGAGGAATGCGAGGCTTAATTACAAAAATTTAAATATACTATTTTCTTTATTTAACCAGTTACCCTACGCTTTCCTTTAAATTTGGGTCACGCCTGATAATAAATAAAAGATGGTGTATAAAAAATATATTAAAAAAAATGGAAAATCTTACGGTCCTTATATCTATCATAGCCGTAGGGTAAACGGAAAAGTAATCTCAGAATATCATGGCTCCAGCGGACCAAATTACAAGAGATTTATTTTATTCATTTTTGGAATTTTATTCCTGATATCTATTGCATTTTTTATCTTTAATTCCAATGGAAAGATTACAGGAAAAAGCATATCAGAGCAGGAGATTGATTCCCAAATGCAAAATTCCCTGAGTGAAGAAAAGATTATTTATCCTGCTGTTTATTTTACCCTGATTTCCAGGCAGGTTCAGGATGAGCCAGAAACAGAAGAGCAGCCTGATGAAAGCCAGATTTCTGAAAATCAAGATGATAGTATTGCTATAGAAGAAAATATTGCAGAAGAACCTCAGCAGAATGAAAGTGGCGAGATAATAATACCTTCTGAAAATATTACACCTGAACAACCAACTGGACAGCCGTCTGCAGAAGAATCTGAACCAGAGCTTTCAGAACCACCACAAGAACAGCAACAGGAAGAATCAGTTGGAGAATCTGCTGAACAACCTGAAGAATCTGAAACAGAACAAACTGAAGAACCTGTTGAAGAAATAACCCCTCCACCAGCAAATGTTATATTAGGAATATTAAGAACAGTTTCAAATTTCTTTCTTGGTTTGTTAAAACCAACAGGAATGGCTGTATCAGAGTCTATGATTACAGAAATTAAAAGAGAAGTTTCTGCTAATGAACCTTTTATTTATGATCTTAAAAAAGGCGAGAGTGTTGAGCTTTTATCAGGAAGCGTAAAAACAAACTCCAAAAGTTTATCTGATAATGTCCTCCAGATAATTTATGAGAATAATCGGGTTTTAATCAGCACGAATTATTCTGAAATTGAAAGTGCGTCTGATTCTGATGTTAACCAGACAAATGAGACTGTTCTTATAATCAGTAATTTGGTTAATGAAAGTTTTAATATTGAACCACTGACTGAAGAGGAAAATAAAATTCTTGAAGAAAAATTAGGGAATATTTCTGTTGAGAGAATCAAAACAGAATTGTTTAACGGCAGATATATTATAGGATACGGGCTTGGAGAATATAATATAGAATATTCTTATGATGCTGATTTGGATAATGAAATATTGAATCTGCAGATGGAAAATGACAAAATCAAATGGCTTAGGGATATAATCAAGGAACTTTCAAGAGAGAAAAGTGTTTCTGAATCTGTTGATTTATCTTAAATTATTTCTTGATTTATTTCAGTTACATAAAGTTTAAAAAGATAGTCTATAAAGAAAGATTATGGCAATTTATAAAATGAAGGAAGATATTAGCCCTAAAAATTTTTGTTTAGAACTTGAAGAAAGAAGTCCAGGAAAGGATGAACATTATTATGCAGAATGTACAAAAGGTTATTATTGTTCAAAGACAAATGGTAGATGTGTAGGAGCAATTAAAGGATTAACTATGTTATCAAATGATAGACTTAATGTTACAATTGTTAAAAGATGTCCTTCCAGAAGAACTATAGATGAAGTTATTTCTAAGTAATTTTCATATTAAATAATTCTTTCAATATCAAAATTATCTTCTATAATTAAGAGCAGGATATTGCGGCTGGCTTGGCATTATCTTTTTTATGACAAATTTTGAACCTATAACTTCAGATATAACTGCAGAGAGAATCATATTTCCGGCAACAACTCTGTAAACCCCTTCTGTTACAGGTATCCTGGAAATTTCAGAGAACTTATTGATAATCCCATCAATGTCTTCTTTGCTTAGTATTATATCTGTCGGTTTTGTGCCCATTGTTCCTGTGACTGTGACTTTCTCATCAGGATTAACCTCTATAATTTTTACTGCAGAATCTTTCACCAAAGGATTTAATTTAAATAAATTTATTTCTGTTCCTGCTGTTGCGACTGGTTTAAGGTATTCAAGATGTTCGGGCAATTTTGGTTCGGGTATTAATAATAATGGTTTTACGATTCTTCCTGCTCTTACAATCCTTTCTGCCGGTTTTCCTGCGAGCCTGACAGGAATTTTTCCTGATATCTTTTTTATTCTTCCCCTGGTTTTTAAAAAGACCAATTTTTCTCTTTTTCTTTTTTCTTTTGATTCTATTATTTCCTGCAATTTTATTATATCTCTTTTTTCAGAACGCCTTATTAATTCTTCTGTAAATTTCATTAAGAAAAATCTTTTGAAATCGTCTGAAAATGTTTCCCTCATTCTTCAGTATATTTCACTTTAGAGAATTCCTGAGGGGGTTTTATGTATTCTTTTCCTGCTTCTACTGTCCTTGGCATGTTTTGCTGGACAGGCATTCTTGGAATATTCTGCCTTAATTGCATTGGCTCTCTTGCTATCAGAGCAGGCTGCATAGGCTGCTGAGGAATCTGCTGCTGGGGCATTATGACAACCTCGTGCTCTTCAGGCATTCCTTTCTCGTGAAGCAGTGCAATTCCCTTTGCAATTATTTTATTGTGCTCAAGAAGAGAATCCAGTTTTTCTATAACTTTTTTATTATCCTCTTTTCCCGAATAATCCTTTTCAGCCAGGGTTTTGGCAGATATTTCAAACAATTCAAGAAGCCTTGAAATCTGATTTGACAGATTATCAAATTTTACTGCGAGATTAGTCATTACTTTCTGCAAAGAAACAAAATTTTCTACAAGAATCTTATCTATCCTGACATTTTTTTCCGGTTTTGGATAATTATTCGGCACACTTTTTGTTTCAGCAACCTCATTTTTCTTTGCCATATAATATATAGGGTTTTTTTGTTTATAAAATTTTGTTATTTAAAAGATATCAAGGATTATTCCGTTTTCAGAGTCGTCTTTATCTTCTTCTTTATCCCCTGTTTCTTTATTATCCTCATCAGATTCTTCATCTTCATTATACGGCTTAACTTCTTCTTTGTAATATCCTTCTGATTCATCTTTTTCCTGTCTTTCAGGTTTTTCAATGCCATTTATAGGAGAAGATTCCTCTTCAGTATTTTCTTCAGGAATTATTGCCTGTGGTTTTACAAAATCTTCTTTTTTTGTTCTCGCGACTCCGCTTGTATGACTCATCCCTTTCGCCGCAGAATCGCTCTTCTCCCAATCCTGCTTGCTTGTCCCTGCCCTTCCTTCCGCAGAATCGCTCGGTTGGTATTGTCTCTGTCCTTCCCCCCTCTCTTTTTCAATTTCTGCAACATAATCAGAGATTTCTTTTGCCATGTCTGCATTCACACTTATGCTGTCAATTCCTTTTTCAACAAGGAATTTTACCATTTCTTTCCTGCTTCCTGCCTGTCCGCAGATGCTTGTCTCAACATTATTTCTTTTGCAGACCCTTATTACAAATTCTAGCTGGTATAAAACAGCCGGGTGCATTTCATTGTAAAGATGCTGGACCTGTTCATTTCCCCTGTCAATAGCAAGTATATACTGAGTAAGGTCATTTGTTCCAAAAGAAATGAATTTTATTCCTTCCTCACACAATTCTTTTATTATCTGAACCGCAGCAGGAGTTTCCACCATTACCCCAAGCTTCACATCAGAAAATTCTATTTCTTTCAGGAGTTTCTTAACTGTCTGCACTTCTTCAACAGAAATTATCTGGGGCATCATTACACCTATTTTTTTCCCTGATTCTGCAACCCTTTTTAATGCTTTTAATTCAGCCATTAATATTTTAGGATTTTTTACCCCAAACCTGATTCCATGCATTCCAAGCATAGGGTTGACTTCTACTTGCTTAGAGGCACCTTCAAGATTCTGGAATTCATCGCTTCTTATATCAGAAGTTCTTACCCACATTTCATCAAAGAATTTTGCTATTCCTGACAATCCTTTAAAGATTATATCTTCATAATCCTCTATATTTCCTTTTTTCAGGAAATAATTCGGATGTTTTCCTGATTCAGCAATTATTCCCTCAATTCTTGTAAGCCCTACTTCTCTTATCCCTGTTTTTGATGCTCTTTCTGCAAAACTCGGCAAATCTACAATTACTTTTATTTTAGTTTTTGTTTTTGTGCTTATTGTCTGAATTTCTTTTTGTTTTGTTTCTGCAACCTTTCCTTTGTAAATTTTCCCTGTGCTTCCGTCAACAGTTATAACTTCGCCATCCTTTAATTTTGTAGTGGCTTCTCTTGTTCCTACAACAGCAGGAATCCCCATTTCTCTTGATACAATTGCAGCATGGGCTGTTAAGCCTCCCTCATCTGTGATTATTGCAGCAGATTTCTGCATGCTTACAACCATATCAGGATTAGTCATTTTTGTGACTAAAATATCTCCCTGCTTCATTCTGTCAAGATCAGCAAGGTCTTTTATTATCTTTATTTTTCCTGAACCAATTCCAGGAGAAGCGCCTAATCCTGAGAGTATTACTTCGCCCTCAATTTCTTTATCTTCAAGTTTTTTCCCGATTGTAGTGACTGCTCTTGTCTGAACAATGTAAATTTCCCCCCCCTCAATTGCAAACTCTATATCCTGCGGTTTTTTATAATGCTCTTCAAGTTTCAAAGAAATTTCTGCAAGTTTTTTTATTTCATATTCTTTAAGAACCTGCTGATTTGATTTTTCTTCACTTAATTTTACCAATTCCTGGCTTCCTGATGAACTTCTTGTAATTGCAACTTTTTTGTCAGAAATATTTTTTTCCAGAATTTTTAAATCTCTTGAGACAAGATATTTATCAGGAGTTATCGTGCCTGAAACAATCCCTTCGCCAAGCCCAAAAACAGCCTCTATTATAATGCTTTCTGTTCTGTTTGTCGGGTCTTTTGAAAAAATAACCCCTGACTTGTCAGAATCTATCATTCTTTGGACAACTACTGCAAGACTTGTTTTTACATGCTCATATCCTTTTTTATGGCGGTAATATGTTGCTCTTGAAGTAAACAAAGATGCAATACACTTTTTTATGCTTGTTAATAATTCTGAACTTCCTTTTACATTCAGAAAAGTTTCCTGCTGTCCTGCAAAACTTGCATCTACCAAATCTTCTGCTGTTGCAGAACTTCTTACAGCAACAAATATTGGCTCAGAATTTTTTAAAATTTCCAGGACAGTTCCTTTGACATTTTTTACATTATTTGTATCAAGAAGCTCATAGGATTCAAGAATTTCATCCTCCATCTCTTTAGGGAAATCTGCCTTTTCGATTAAACCCCTTATTTTTTCTGTTGTCTTATTTAGTTCTTTTGTATCTTCATACTCTATCCCTTCAAGGAGTTTGTCTATTTGCTCTTTTAATCCTGCTTTTTTTATAAAATAATCATAAGCCTGCGCTGTCACAACAAATCCCGGAGGGACATTGACTTTTGTATTATACATCTCTCCAAGATTTGCCCCTTTTCCTCCTGCAAGATTTATGGAATTTTTATCAAGTTCAGAAAACCACTTTATGAAATCAACCTTTTCCTCTTTTTCGTTCATATCTTAAAAAAGAAGAATTGGTTAATAAATATTTTTATTGGAGAAATTAGGATAAAATTCCGTGTTCGATTCTGCCAAGCTCGTTCCCCACTTCAAAAACTTTTCCTTCCTTGCAATAATCATAAGGTCTTTTCCAATCAAAAGATAACAAAGAGGAATAAAACCATCCTTTTGCATCTTCTTTATTCCCAAATATCTCTATCATCTTTTTAACCAGTTTTTTTTCCTGCCAGCTGATACATTTCTTTTATTTCCATTTTATTCCTACATTATAAGAAAATTATTTATTTCTTCTTTATCCCATCTTCGCTTATTGCACTGACAGGACAGGATTCAATTGCATCTTTGACGCATGGAATGTCCTTATGCGCTTTGACAAAAGCTTTCCCGTCTTTTCCCATAGCAAAAACTTCTCCGCATATCGTCGGGCAAAGCCCGCATCCTATGCATGTTTCCTTATTAATCACAATTTTTACCATACAAAGCAGAAATTAACAAAGTTTATAAATTTATTTTTCATCCCCTTTTTATGATAATCTTATGGATCGCACTTGGACTTGCTGCATTAATCATATTTGTAGTTTTCTCTTATTTTAACAGATTTGCTGTTCTTGGAAACAGGATTGACAATTCCCTAAGCCAGATTGATGTTCAGTTAAAAAGAAGGGCAGATTTAATTCCTAATCTTATTGAGACTGTAAAAGGTTTTGCAAAGCATGAAAAAGAAGCTATAAAAGCAGTGACTGATGCTCGGAAGGCTCTTATTGGGGCTAAAGGTGTTGAAGAGAAAGTTAAAGCAGATAAGGGGTTAGAATCTGCTCTGAAAACAATTTTTGCTCTTGCAGAAAATTATCCTAATCTTAAGGCAAATGAAAATTTCCTTGAATTGCAGAGAGAGCTTGCAACTACTGAAGACAAGATTTCTTATGCAAGACAATATTACAATGATAGTATTCTAAGTTACAACAATTTATGCAAAACTTTCCCAGGAGTCTTCTTTGCAGGAATTTTTGGGAAGAAGCCGAGAGAATATCTGCATATTGCCGAAGCAGAGAGGAAACCAGTAAAAGTTGAGTTCTAAAATGCCAAAATATATTCTAGGGGGAGCAATAGGGGCCGTAATACTGGCAGACATAGGTATTATCCTGAACATAAATAATAATTCTGTAACTCCCGAAATATTTAAATAGTCTACTCTGGTATACTAAGGTATATGGAAACAACAATAAAGATATCTTCTGATGTTAAGAATATGCTTGATAAGTTTAAAATGCATGAAAGAGAGACTTATAACGATATAATTGAAATTATGATAGAAGACCATTTAGAGATTAACGAAAAAACTAAAAAAGATATTGAAGAAGCACGAAAAAGAATTCGTAAAGGAGAATTTTATTCTCAGGAAGAAGTTGAGAGAATGCTCGGGGTAAAATGAGCCATAAGGTTATATGGAGCAAAAAATCCTTAGATTTTTTAAATAAACTTGAGCCATTTGTCTCTAAAAGAATTGTAAAATATGTTAGGGAATTTTCTGAAAATCCGCGAGCGAGAGAATTTAAAAGATTAAAAGGAGAATCTGCATTTAGATTAAGAGCTGGGAATTATAGAATAATCTTTGATTTTGATTCTAAAAACCAGCAAATACAAATAATTGGGATTGGGCATAGAAAAAATATATACAAATAAATTCCTAAACCTTAAAAACTCATTCTCATTCCCTATTTTATGCCAGAAAATCAAAGGATTGATTTCCGCGACCAGATTTCAAGAAATAAGACCAAATCTGTTTTCCTTATGGTAATTGTTTTTGCAGTTCTTGTTGTTTTGGGGTATGTAATCTCTTATGTATTTGAACCGGGATATTTTTTTATTATCATGATTTTTGCCGTTATTTTCTCAATAAGTTATCTGCTGATTAGTTATTATAATTGCGATAAGATTGCACTGATGAGTGTCGGAGCACAGGAAATTAAGAGAGAGGGAAAATACAAGCAATATTATGATTTAGCTGAAGGGCTTACTCTTGCAAGCGGTTTGCCTATGCCCAAACTTTATATTATGAAATCCGAGCAGATAAATGCATTTGCATCTGGCAGGAATCCTAAAAAATCAGTTGTTTGTGTTACAGAAGGGGCTCTGGAAAAATTAGACAAGAAAGAATTGGAAGGAGTTTTGGCGCATGAACTTGGGCATGTCGGAAACTATGACATAAGATACATGACTTTAGTTGCAGTAATGGTTGGAATGATTTCAATAATCTCCCAGATTTTTTTAAGAAGTTTGTGGTTTAAAAGTGGCGGAAATAGCAGAGATAATAAGGGAAGTGCAATCTTTATGTTGATTGGAGTCATTTTAGCAGTTCTTGCTCCGATTGTTGTTTATCTTGTCCAGCTTGCAATCTCAAGAAAAAGAGAATTTTCTGCTGATGCAACTGCTGTGAAATTTACAAGATATCCGCCTGGATTAATCGGCGCGCTGAAAAAGATAAAACAAGGAAATCAGCCAGATAAAAAAATCAACAGGGCAGTTGCCCCATTGTTCTTTGCAAATCCTTTTACAGAATTAGGAAGCACTCATCCTTCAATTGACAGGCGAATTGAAGTTTTGGAAAAGATGTAATGTTAATTTTATAAACTTGTTTTGGTTATTTCTTTTATGGGGGTAATAAGGGGATTTTTTTTGGTTATTGCTGCTGTTCTTTTATTTCTATCCCTGATCTCAATGACTTTCTTTTGGACTTTGAGTTCTTCATTAAGTTATGATAATGTTCAAAAAGAGGCTTCGGCAATTGTGACGGATTTCTTTAAAGAAGCCAATGCAACTTCTGCAATTGATAAAAATTATGATTTAATCCAGTCATATTGCATAAATAATTCTGATATGGACTATGTCTTTAGGGAAAGTGATCATACTTACATCATAACGTGCAATTCTGCTTTGCAGGGAAAAGATGCAATGATTAAAGAAGGCATTAAGAGTATTATTCATGACAATTATTATGCAGACTCTGAATGCCGTTTCTTTGATTGTTTTAAAAAAACATCACTATCCGGATTTAATCCTCTTTTCCTTATCTCTGAAAGAACATATAATTATGTCAATGGAAAATTTTATTTTTTTCTCTTTATATCCTTAATTCTTACAGGAGCATTACTTTTTTTTATTGAGAAAAAAACAAATCTCCCTATACTAACAGGGATTCTCCTGATAATTTCTTCTTTACTGTTTATTAAACTGGATGCTATATTATCTTTATTTTCAGATAAAACATTCTTCAATTTTTTATGGATATTTTTCTCTAATTCATACCTTATTTCATTAAAAATTTTGATTGCGGGAGTTATTCTATTAATCATAGGAATCATATTGAAAATCTTCAAGGTTGGGTTTTTTATTTCAAATCTTATTTCTAAATTCAAGAAACCGCAGATTGCCAAAGAAAAGCCAAAACCAGCAGCTGCAGAGAAAATACAAAAACAGCAAAACATGCAGCCCGCAAAAAAGAGCACAAAGAAAATCAAAAAATCAAAATCCAAATAATAAGAACCAAAGTTTCTTCTTATCAACATCTCCTTTAAATTTGGGTCATCTGATATATTTTTATATAATCTTTTCTGATTAATGATATGTGCAGATTATGCCAGATAAATCCTGTCTATGAATTCACCAATAAGCGAAAGCTTTGCGGAAGATGCTTTATCCATTATTTTGAAAAAAAGGTTTTATACACTTTAAGAAAATTTAGCCTGATAAAACGCGATGATATTGTTGGATATAAAAAAGAAAATAATTTCAAAAGCGCAGTTTTGGAAGAAATATTAAGGTTTATTTCTGAAAAATCAGGAATAAATATCGTGAGATTGCCGAATAAACAGGCAAATAAAATTGCTGTGGATTCTTCCATTGATCCTGAAGCAGAAAAAGTCATCAAAGAGCTGATAAGGGGAAATGCAGTTAATCTGAAAAAAAATCTTCCTGTTGAAGGGAAAATAATAAAGCCACTTTATCTTTTTCTTGATGAAGAAATTCTGCTTTATGCAAAACTAAAGAAACTGAAATTCAGTATTGAAAAAGAGACAAAAGATAAAATTGGAAGATTTATCGGTGAATCAGAGAAAAACCATCCTGAAATCAAGAGGGCAATTGTAAATAGTTTGCTGGAATTATACTTATAATCATTCTTTTCTTTTCTGCCTTTCCATAAACCTATTTATGAATTTCTTTGTTGCTTCATCAACCTCTCTTTTGACTTCTTTTACAGAAAAGACAGAAATTCCTTCTTTAATTTTCTTTTCTGTTTTAATATGCAATCTTAATGCATCATTTATTTTTTCGCTCAGGAGAACTTCTCCTTCTGAGAGATTAGCTATCTTTTTTGCTATTGTTATTAATGAGCCCATGCTCATAAATTTGAAGATATCTCCTTCCTGTTTACCAACAATTGTTCCATAGTGCAATGAAATTCCAAAATCAACCTTCTGATTGAACATCCTGTTATGCCCGGATAATATCCCCTGGATTTTTTCAGCAACATCCAATGCGGTTTTTTCATTCTTGAAAGTTCTTGTTTTTGCAGGTGCAAATATAAAAAACAAATAATCCTGATTTTCATAAGTTACTGCTTTGTTCTCTTCTGCTGCTTCAATTGCTTTTTCTATTGATCCCGGGGTGCTCCCTCTCCCTGACCTGCTCTCTCTGAGATTTTTTATCCTGAGGCAGATGACACTTGCATCCTGCTTTTCCCCTTTAATTGACAAAGAGAGTTCTGCTTTATTTCCTGTTTTTATTACTACCTGAGAATCTTCTCCCATTGCCATTTTCTTAAATTTCTCTTTTTTTCCTTTATGGATAAATTTTCCCAAAAAAGGTTTTTGGTATATCTTTTTGAAAAAGATAAATGCCACAAATCCAAGAATTAAAATTACAAATACCCAAAAAGCTCCCCAAAAAGAAGTGTTTGATGCCTCTTTTATTCCTACAGTCTTTCCTGTCAGGCTCATTATTTTACTGATTTCATTTTCATTGCCTGTAATTACTTTTACTTCATATTCGCCATCAGGAGCAGTTATAAGGTACTTTTTACTTTCGCCAACGTCCAG
>MFWP01000014.1:10157-12037 GCA_001786415.1 Candidatus Pacearchaeota archaeon RBG_19FT_COMBO_34_9 | reverse complement strand
TGTTCAGCGGAGTGTCCCCAACTTTGATTAATAATGTTTTATTATAAAAAATATTTCCTGTGTTTGTTATCAAAATAGTTTTATTAACTATCTCAATGTTTACTTCTTCTTTTTCCTTTATTGCAAACTTATCCTCTGCTGTTAGTTTATTTGAAACAGCAAAAATTTTCCATTCTGCAGGGCGTTCATTTGGTTTAATATAATAATCCAGAAATTCATCAGTGCTGATTTCCTTTTGTTCAAGAATTTTATCAGCAGAATCTTTTATAGTTAGGAATACTGTTGAGTTTATTGACTCTCCTGTCTGGTCATGCAGAATTGCTTTTATCTTCAAAGAAGTTCCAGGAGAAATTTCTTTGTTCTCAAAGATTAATTCAAGATTGGTCGGAACCTGCCTTACAAAAATTTTATATTCTGCACCCCCCCTGTTTGTAACTAATCCATCGCTGTCCAGTTCATAAGCATTGAGTTCAATTGAATAAGTTCCTGCTTTTAAATCTGAAGGAAGAGATATATTAATATTAAAATTACCTTGGGTTATTGTTCCTGTCTGTGTTACATTCTGGTTCACGTCATTGGTTATCAAATTCGTTTCTATGAATCCTTCTGCATTTTCCCCTGTTTCTCTGGTAATCTTCCCTGATAATGCCACCTTTTCCCCTGAATCAAATTCTGTTTTTCCCAAATTTCCGCTTATGCTTAATGCATTTGAAATCTTGAATTCATTGCTTAATGTATAATCTGCTCCCAGTATTGCCTTTATCTTGCAAAAACCATTTGAGCCGCCGATTATGTTTTTTATCAGTACAAGGGAAGAATCAAGACTTTTTTCCTCTCCCAATGTCAGCTTTATGCCATTTTTATAGAAATTTATTTCAGTCCCGTTGCATACAAGGTTCATCTGGAAGGTTCCTTCAATCTTGCTGAGTGTTTTTATTGTCACAGGGACAAAAATATTATCCCCTAGATTATTAACTGCTTTTATCGGCTGAGTGAATATTATCTCTGCTGAGATAAAAGAACATGCCAAAATAATTGATATTAAGATAATTATACCTCTTCTCATTTTCCTCTTTAAAAAGAAGCATATTATTCTTTATAAACATTATTCTGTTATTATTAGACAACTTTTAAAAGTAAATAATCCTTTGATTAATAATGAAAAAAGATATGAAAATCACCCCCTGGGAAGTAACAGGAGAAATTAATTATGAAAAATTGATTAAGGAGTTTGGGATTTCTCCGCTAAAGCAACTGCCAGATATTTTTGAAAAGAATATTTTGTTCAGAAGGAAAATTGTTTTTGGCCACAGAGATATCCAGAGAATTTTTGAGGCAATAAAAGACAATAAAAAATTTGCAATGATGACAGGGCTTATGCCGACAGGCAAATTTCATCTTGGGCATATGATTCTTGCACAGCAGATGATTCTTTACCAGAAATTAGGCGCAAAAATTTATATTGCTGTTGCAGATTTGGAAGCTTATAATGCACGGGCACAAAGCCTTGAAGAAAGCAGGAAAATTGCAATTGAGCAGTATATAACAAATTATATCGCGCTTGGGCTAAAAACTGAGAATTGCGAAATTTATTTTCAGAGTGACAGGAGCAGGAATTCGAAAAAGGCAAATGCCTATTACAGACTGCAGAATCTTCTTGCAAGATATGTGACATTCAATGAATTCAAGGCTGTTTATGGAGAAATAAGCCCCGGAAAAATGATTTCTGCTTTGCTTCAGGCATCAGATATGCTTCATTCCCAACTGCCTGAATTTGAAGGAAAATCTATCCCTATCCTGGTTCCTGTAGGAATAGATCAGGACCCCCATATAAGATTGGCAAGAGATATTTCAAAAAGAATAAAAGATTTTGATTTTAC
>MFWP01000014.1:7841-10140 GCA_001786415.1 Candidatus Pacearchaeota archaeon RBG_19FT_COMBO_34_9 | reverse complement strand
GGGAAAAAATGTCCTCTTCGGATGCTAATTCATTCATTGCACTGACTGATTCTCCAAAAGAAGTTGAAACAAAAATAAAAAAATATGCATTTTCAGGAGGGCAGAATACAGTTGAAGAGCATAGAAGAAAAGGCGGAAATCCTGATATTGATGTTTCTTTTCAGTATCTCAGGTTTTTCTTTGAACCTGATGATAAAAAATTGCAGAAAATTCAAGATGATTACAAATCCGGAAAAATGCTGACTTCTGAATTAAAAGAAATCCTTATTGAAAAAATAAATTCTTTTCTGAAGGAACACCAAAAGAAGCGCGAGTTGGCTAAAAAACAGATTGATAAATTTCTGCTGAAGGAATAAAATTTTTTGAAACTTCATGGATTTTTGGAACATATCTTCTTGTTTCATCAGGTCTTTTAGCTATATCCCAATTTGAATCTTTTAATCCCCAAAATCCCCCATTATATGACGCGGCAATCAAATTCAGTTTTTCTTTATCTTCCAGCCTTTCCCAATTTGGGTGATATTGCCTGCAAAGTTTATCAATATATACCAAACATTTTATTGTTGCCCGGATATTTTTTTCAGGGATAAAAACATTTTTCAGATAATTTTCTTTTTCAACATCATACCATGCTCCTTCTGTTAATTGCCCAAGTCCTCTTGCATTTGCCTTGCTCTTTGCCCATGGCTTGTCCTCTGATTCAGCTCTTATTAATGACCTTACAAATTTTTTTGTTATATACTGAGGAATAGGTTTAGCATATTGCTCTGGGATATATGGATTATTAATTGTCTTATAGAAAGAGTCTATTGTCTGGTAGATTTTATCTTTTTTTAATAATTCCTGTTCTTCTGCAAGAATTTTAAGTTTTTTTCTTGCTTTAGAGAGGTTCTCATTTATTTTTGAGATAGTTCTTTCTAATTCCACCTGATTTTCCAGAGAAGATGCTCTTTCTGAATTTCTTAAAGCAGGAGCATTAGCTATCTGGGGCATTAAAAACCAGGCTAGCATAGTTCCTGTCAGCAATATTTTTTTTATCATGGATTTTCACATAAAAAATATTTTTTAAATCTTTCTAACACGGCAAGAATGATTAATTTTATAAAATCCCTTCTTCTATTCTATCTATGAAGATTTTACTTTTACATGTGGATTATATCAAATTCAAGCCCCTGAAAAAGGCACTGAAAAGCATTGGGGAATTATCAGAAAAAGAAAAAAAAGAGAAAGAAGTCAAGGAGGCACTTGTAGTCCTTACAGCTGTTGAAAAATCAGACAGCAATGTTAAGGAAGTCGTGAAAAAACTTGTGGAGAATGTGAAGGATGTTGCAGGGCAGGTTAAGACAAAAAAGATTGTGCTTTACCCTTATGCTCATCTGTCAAAAGAACTGGCTTCTCCTGAACTGGCTATAAATATATTAGAAGAAACAGAAAAAAAACTCAAAAAAGATTTTGATGTTGTAAGGGCTCCATTTGGTTATTATAAAGAATTTGAGCTTAAAGTAAAAGGGCATCCTCTTTCTGAATTATCAAGAGAGATAAGAATTGACTCTGATGGAAAGGTACAGGTCGAGGAAAAATATGATGTAAAGCATCTTCTTGGTGAGATTTCAAAGACAAAGCTTGATTCTTCAAAACTGAAAGACAATGACCACAGGATTGTCGGACAGCAGATGGATTTATTTTCTTTCAGCGAAGTTGCTCCTGGCATGGTTTTCTGGCACAATAATGGGCTGATAATTTATAACGAATTAGCCGAATTTTGGAGGGAAATGCATAGAAAAAATGATTATCAGGAAGTAAAAACCCCCCAAATAATGGATAAAAAACTTTGGCAGATTTCAGGGCACTGGGAAAAATATAAAGAAAATAATTTTACTACAGATTATGAAGGCAGAACTTTTTTGGTAAAACCTATGAGTTGTCCGGGAGGAATTTTAATTTTTAAAAATAAACCTAAGTCATATAAAGAACTTCCTTTAAGAGTTGCTGAGCTTGGAGTAGTCCACAGGTGTGAATTGTCAGGAGTTTTGGCTGGATTATTCAGGGTTATCCAATTCACCCAGGATGATGCCCATATCTATTGCACTGAAAACCAAATTGAAGATGAGATTTCAAAATTACTGGCTTTGGTTGATTTATTTTACAAGAAATTTGGCTTTAATTATCATATTGAATTATCCACTCGCCCTGAAAAAAGAATTGGAAGTGATAAAATTTGGGATTTAGCAGAAAATACTTTAAAAAAAGTTCTTGAAAAAAGAAAAGTTAAATTTAAAATTAACAAAGGAGACGGCGC
>MFWP01000014.1:0-7779 GCA_001786415.1 Candidatus Pacearchaeota archaeon RBG_19FT_COMBO_34_9 | reverse complement strand
ATTTGAAATTGAATATACTGACAAAGATAATGAAAAGAAAAGACCTGTAATGATTCATAATGCAATTTACGGAAGCCTGGAAAGATTTATAGGTATTTTGCTCGAGCATACAAACGGAAGGCTTCCGACATGGCTTGCTCCGATACAAATACAGGTTTTGAATCTTACAGACAGGAATGTAGATTATGCCCAGAAAATAATCAGAAAAATAGGAGAAGAAATTCCTAATGCAAGAATTGATGCTGATTTCAGGCAGGTTCCACTTCCTGGAAAAATCAAAGAAGCAGAAATCATGAGAGTTCCTTATATTGTTGTTGTTGGAGACAAGGAAGAAAAGGAAAAGACACTTGCATTAAGGGTTAGAGGAAACAGCAAGATTGAAACCATAAAAATTGATAGTTTTATAGAAAAAGTTAAAAAGGAAATTGCAGAAAGAGTTTGATGAATTCCCAATTTCTCCTAGAAAAACTTGAGCATTCTGAAGAATACAAAAAATTTGTCAAAGAAAACAAGGATGCTTATCTCTGCTCAGCATTTTTTATAATTGACTTATCAGAAAAAAATCCTGAAAATAAATACCATTTTGATTTTTATATCCCTTCTTCAAAAAAGACATTCAGTTTTGAGACAGAGAACGGGATTAAATTAGTTCCTCTGGAAAGAGATTATGAAATTGTCCTTGATAAAATTTCCATGAAGAATCATTTTGATTTTGATGAAATAAAAGAGAAAATTCTGATAGAAATGGAATTAAACAAAATAAAAAATAAAATACAGAAAATGATTTTCTCGCTTCAAAATAAAGATAAAAAGGATTTTTTGCTTGGGACAATTTTTCTTTCAGGATTAGGGTTGCTTAAAGTTAATTTTAATATTGCAGAAAAGAAAATAACTGATTTTGAAAAGAAATCCCTTTTTGATATGATGAAGATTGTCAGGAAATAAAGAAAACCCCTGTTTTTCTTTATCAATCTATCCTCTAAATTTGGGTCATACCTGATAAGAAGGTTTTTCAATAATGAATATAATATTTGCACTGTGAGGAATTCTTTTGATAATCTTAAATCCTGTCTTTTTCAGGAATTCCTGAAATTCTTTTTCATCATAAAGATAATAGTATCTCAAGCCTTTATCTCTCCATGCGACAAATTTTTCCTTGGGTTTTTTCTTAAACCGTTCAGAATTTTTATTCCATACTTCAATTTCTGCTTTTGCTTTTGGTTTTAATATTCTGAATAATTCTTTTATTGCCTGTTCTCTTTTCCTGGCAGTTTCAATGCAATGAATTGCTGCTGTGCAGATTGCAGCATAAAAATAATTGTCAGGAAAATCTGTCTTTTCAAGTTTTGATATTATTGTATTTATCTTAATTCCTAATTTCTCAGCTCTTTTTTTGGCCAGACTTAACATCTCTTCTGAAAAGTCTACCAAATATAACTCTCTCTTTCTTGATTTTTTTAATTTTAAGAGATGCCTGCCAGAACCGCTTCCAAAATCAAGAATCTTTCCTTTTGATTTATTTAGGAATTCTGTTGCTGCAACAGATGGGCTAGTTTTGAACTTATGCCATTCTGGTGCAATGTTATTCCATACTTGCTGCTGATTGTCCATAGAAGAAGAAAGAAAGAGGAATTAAAAATTATTCCTATTCATGACTTCGCTTGTTTATCCCTGCCCTTACTTCCGCGAAATCACTCACCTTCAAACTTTATCAGACTAAAGAAAGGATATTTGGATAATTTTTCTTTTCCTTTCAAATCCGGAAGTTCTATCGGAAAACAGCATTCAACAATTTCCCCGCCAAGATTTTCAATCAGTTTGCATGAGGCAAGGGCTGTTCCGCCTGTTGCAATCAAGTCATCAACAAGAAGAATCTTTTGCTTTGGAAAAATTGCATCTTTGTGAATTTCAACACTATCAACCCCATATTCTAGATTGTAACTCTCAGAAATTGTTTCTGCAGGAAGTTTTCCTGGCTTGCGTATTAAAACTAATCCTGTTCCTAATTTTGAAGCAAGCATGCCTGCTAAGATAAATCCTCTTGATTCAATTCCTGCAACAGCATCTATCTGGAAATTTTTGTATCTGTCATAAAGCATTTCAACCAATTTTTGCAGTCCTTCCTTGTCCTTAAGCAAGGTTGTGATATCCCTGAACATAATACCCTGTTTTGGAAAATTCGGAATTGTTCTTATTTTATCTTTCAGCTTTGCAATTTCCTGCTCTCTTGAAAAAGAATCAATTACCTTGAGAAGAACTTTTTTTACTCTTTCTGTATTATCTTTCATGATTTCTTTTATCATTTCCCATGTGACATTTTCTTCGCCTTCTTTCCAGCAGTCATAATCTGTTGACATTGCTATAACGCCATAAGGAACTTCTGCTTCATTTGCAAGAATTGCTTCAGGAGCGACTGACATATTTATCACATCTGCCCCAAACTGGCGGAACATTCTGCTTTCTGCTCTTGTGGAAAATCTTGAGCCCTCAATTGTTATTACTGTTCCTTTTTCATGGCAGAAAAAATTCAATTCCCTGCAGGATTCAATTAATTTTTTTCTTAATATATCAGAAAAAGGATTTACCATTGGAGTATGTATTGGCCCAAATTCAAATTTTTCAAAGAAAGAAAGTTTTCGCTGTTTTGTAAAATCTATAAAATCATCAAGTATGACAAAGTCCCCGCGTTTTATTTCCTCGCGAAGAGAGCCAACTGCTGTTGTTGCGAGAATGTATTTGCATCCCTCATATTTTAACGCGAAAATATTTGCGCGGTTGTTAACCTCTGTTGGAGGAATCTCATGCTTCAAGCCATGGCGCGAGATTACCACAATATCTATTCCGTTTATTTTTCCCATTATTAAAGGAGAAGAAGGTTTCCCAAAAGGCGTCTCAACTTCTTTTTGCTTGTAATCTGAAAGAATCTCAGGATTTTCTAAACCAGAACCGCCGATTATTCCTATTCTCATTTTAATTCATAAAATGCGAAATCCCCTTTATTTTGATTAGGTGCTACATATGTAATTTTTCCAAATCCGCAATTATTTGGAGCCTGCATCTTGATTGCCTTTGCAGTATTTTCAAGCCCGCCTTCTTTTAATGCTTCTCTTAATTCCCCAAAAGAACTGAACAAGTCTCCGAATAAACCTTTTACATAATCAATTTTCCTGCTTTTCCTGTAATCTCTTGTCTGTGTAATAAAAGAAAAAAATGTGCTTTTACCTCCTTCTTCTTTCACATCATTAAAAAGAAGATTAAGATAATTATCCATACTATCTAATTTACCAAATTCGCTCCATCCATCAATAAAAGGGGATGGCGGCAATAATCTGAAAGGTTGAAACTCTTTTTCCATAATCTCTTAAAAGAGAAGTGTTTTAAAAGCATTTTTGTGATAAATAAAACATGTTAAATGAACCTTTTGAAAAGGTTCCCAAACCTAAAAGGAATGATAATCCCGTCAAAAAATGAAGTAAGAAAGCCGACAAAGACAATTTCAGGGATAACTCCTGTAGCAGTTATGCTTCCTCCGAGAAAATGCGAGCATGGAATCTGCCTGTATTGTCCAAGTCTTGATGTTCCGCAAAGTTATACTCCTAAAAGTCCTGTTGTAATGCGTGCCAGTGAAGTTAATTATGATGCCTGCAAGCAGGTAAAAGCAAGAATAAAAGCATTTGAAGTTATGCATCATCCGACTGAAAAGATTGAACTTATAATCATGGGCGGGACTTTTCTTGAATATCCTAAAAAATTCAAGCATGATTTTATAAAAAAATGTTATGATGCTTTAAATGGTAAAATTTCCAAAAATTTGGAACAGGCGCAGAAACTGAATGAAAAAACAAAACACAGATGTGTTGCATTATGTGTGGAAACACGTCCTGATGAATGCACAGGATATATCAGGGAGATGAGAAAATTTGGTGTGACAAGAGTTGAACTTGGAGTTCAGATGCCTGATGATAAAATTTACAGAAAAATAAAAAGAGGACATAGTGTCAAAGATGTTGCTGATGCAACAAGAGAATTAAAAAATGCAGGATTTAAGGTGGGCTATCACATTATGCCCGGTTTGCCTGGAAGCAATCCAAAAAAAGATTTACAATTATTCAAAAAACTTTTTTCTGATGAAAGATTCAAGCCAGACCAGCTGAAAATTTATCCATGTCAGGTGATTAAGGGCTCAAAACTTGAAGAAGAATACTGGAAGAAAAAATACAAGCCATATACAAAAGAACAGCTTGAAGAAATTTTGAAGAAAATGCTTGCTCTTATTCCAAGATACTGCCGTGTAATGAGAATGATGAGGGAAATTCCTCCTGAATATCTTGTTGCAGGAACTACAAGAATTGATTTGAGAAAAGAAATAGAAAATGAAATAAGAATGAATAAAGATAAAATTAAGGAGATAAGATTCAGGGAGATTGGTTTTAATAAAATTGGAGACTCCGAAAATTTAAAATTAAAAATAACAAAATATAAAGCATCAGGAGGAGATGAATATTTTCTTGAGATTATAAATAAAAAGGATATTTTATTTGGATTATTAAGATTAAGAATCTTTGATGGAAAATCAATAATAAGAGAGCTTCATGTTTATGGGCAGAGCTTGAAATTAGGGGAAAGGGGAGTTGCTGCACAGCATACTGGATTAGGAAAATGGCTGATGCATGAGGCAGAGAGGATTGTTAAGGAGAAAAAATGCCCCAAAATCCTTGTTATTTCAGGGGTTGGAGTAAGAGAATATTATAAAAAATTAGGGTATAATCCTGAAGAAAGTTATATAGCTAAAGAGATACGAGACATATAAGAAATTTTAAATATGTTGAAATAAACATAATTGTTATAAATGAGCCTGTAGCTCAGCCTGGTTTAGAGCACCGCTCTTATAAGAGCTTGTTTCGTTAGGAACATGTTTTCATAGTTTAATACTAAGAAAGGCGGGGGTCCACGGTTCAAATCCGTGCAGGCTCATTTTGTTAATTTTGATTTGAGCTGCTCTATTAATCTAAATAAGCAGCAATTTTCTCCTTGTTTTTTGTTTTTCTTAATCTGTTTATCGCTTTCCCCTCAATCTGTCTTATCCTCTCTCTTGTTAAATTATATATATTTCCAACTTCCTCTAATGTGAGTTCAGGTTTTCCATTAAGCCCAAAACGATATTCCAGAACCTCTTTCTCTCTCTTTTTTAAAAGAACCTTATTAAGCAAATCATTTATATCTCTTTTTAGGCTATTATTTATTGCTAATTCTTCAGGACGCAAATCATAATCTTTAACAAAATTTATAGGGGGGTCTGCTTCTTCATCTCCACAAATCTTATCAAGAGAGGAGGGTCCATAAGAGAACTGGATTAATTCTTTAACTATATCAGTTTCAAACCCTAAGTATTCTGCAATGTTTTTAATATCAGGAATAGCCCCATTTGGCAAAGAAGATTCTTCGTATAATTTATTGATTTTTCTAAGTTTATCAAATTTATTTTTGGAGAGATGAATCATTCTGTCTGTTCCTATTACTCTTAATATTTTTTGCCTTATCCACCAAACAGCATATGAAACAAAATGGCAATTTTTTGCAATCTCAAACTTGTCTGCAGCACGCATCAGACCTATATTCCCTTCGCTTATAAGGTCTAATAATGAAAGATTTCTATTTTGATAATATTTTGCAATGTGAACAACAAAACGGAGGTTTGATTTAATCAGTTTATCCTTTGCTGACTTATCACCGTTTTTCATTCTGATTACATAATATTTTTCTTCTTCGCGGGTTAAAAGAGGATATTTACCTATCTCTTTAAGATAAATTTCTAATGCAGATTCTTCCCTGATTAATTTTTTTCTTTCCATAAAAAAAACAGATAACAACTTGTTTAAAAATCTATTTATAATGCCCTGTTCTTATATACTTAAAATGAGGGGAATTTTAAAAACAATAAATGCACTACGAAGGAGAATTATGCAACTTATCAATAATAATTACATAAAAAATAAGCTTGCAAAAAGGAGGGGAAAATGCCGAAAATGCGGAAAATGTTGCAGGCATTGTAAGTTTTTGAATAGAGAAACAAAACTCTGCAAAGTTTATAAAAAGAGTCCATGGAATTGCCATAAGGATTTTCCTCTGGATAAGCTTGACCAAAAAATCTGGAATATCAAAGATTGCGGCTATAGTTTTATAGAATAATCAAGGATAAAATGCCCCGTCCGAACATCAACTTATAGAACGGGGATTATTTCATCTTCTCTAAATCCTTTAACATCTCTTCAAATTCTTTTATTAACTTTTTTCCATTCTCAATAAATTTTTTATCATTTTTTAATTGAGGATTAGATAAATCTTTTTTTATTTTTTCTATCTCTTTAACAAGTCTTTTCTTCCTGAATTTTAAATCGTGAGATTCTTTTATAAAATCAGCTACTTCTTTCCCGTATTGTTTTTTGTATAATTTCAAAAGTTCTTTAGTCATAGAATTAGTTATACTTACTCCGAGATAATTCCATTTTTTTGTTTTACATTTTGGGCATATCTTCGGTTTTATCGGATTGTTATCAAATTCTTCTTGAATTTTTTTAGAATCTTTTCTATTTTCAATTGCTCTCTCTTTTTTAGTAATCCATTTATGTCCACATTTATCACATATAAATCCAGAATATTGAACAATTGTTTGCCCCATTTTATTATAACTATAAGTAGTATAGATAGTATTTAAATCTTTTCTTATATAAGTAAATATTTATAAATGGTTCTTACCTATATAAGTAATGGTTAAAAGAAAGGTTAGAAGAGTCCCGGAGATAATCACAGAAGAGCAACTAAAGAAAATAATTATAGAGATTGCAAAAACAGAAAAAAATAAGTTTATTGCAATGAGGAATGTAATGATGTTTTTGATGGGCTACTATCTTGGACTCCGCCCTGGAGAAATCCGTTGCATAAAGATTTCCGATATTAATTTTGAAAATCAAACTTTATTCATTCCGGCAGAAAACAATAAACAAAGGAATGAGGAGAATGATTTTCCTCTCCCAGACTTTATTATAGATTTGCTTTCAAATTATATTAAAAATATCCCTTTTAAAACTGCCTGGCTCTTTCCTTGCTATTGGAATCGTGAAAGGAAAAAAGATGTCCCTGTCCATCGGAGAGTTCATCAAAAGGCATTTACAGAAGTGGCCAGGAGATTAGGTATGCTCCGTGTTTCTTATATTGATGAACAAGGAAAGCCAAGATATAATCTAACCCTCTATTCTTTCAGGCATAGATTTGGGGATTATTGTTATGAGAAGTTTAATTATGATATCAAGAAAACTGCGATGATGTTAAGGCATTACGATGCTTCTTGCAAGACAACCCTTAGATATGTTCATACTGCAAACAGAGTCAAGAGAAGGGAATTGATGAATGAGATTTATCCCTCTGAGATTTCTGGAGAGTTAGTATAGATTAATCCCCCCCAGTAATTCAGCACCTTTTTTTGAGGGAAAAGAGAGAATCAATTAATCGCCCGTTTATTTTTAATCATAAGGGGATAATATGGCTTCTTTTGTTTTGAGTAAAGCTCTTGCCTTAACTCTCTTCTTTCTTCTATGTTCTCCTTTGAATAATAATCATTTTCTTCACTCTCTTCAGCTGAATCTTCTAATTATAGTAAAGTGGTATGGCTTTACGCCTATTAACATACTATTTCTTTAGTGACTAATTGTCTGTCTCTCTCCCTATTTTCCTTGTCTTTTGCTTTAATCTTAGCTTATATCCACTCAAAAGACTATAAAG
>MFWP01000013.1:36435-45455 GCA_001786415.1 Candidatus Pacearchaeota archaeon RBG_19FT_COMBO_34_9 | reverse complement strand
TGTGGGCATATCAATGGGGGTTATCGGAACAGATGTTGCAAGGGAATCAAGCGAGATTATTCTTGCAGACGATAATTTTGCTTCAATTGTAAATGCAATAGAAGAAGGAAGGATTGTTTTTCAAAATGTCAGGCAAACAAGTTTCTTTTTAATTACAACAAACGTCGCAGAACACGTGACTATTATTTCTTCGTTAACCTTAGGAAATCCTTTGCCATTGTTGCCAATCCAGCTATTATATCTAAATATGATTACAGATACTTTTAATGGAATAGCCCTGGCAATGGAACCAGGGCATAATGATGCCTTAAATCATCCGCCAAGAAACAAAAAAGAGAATATCATAAATAAAGAATTAATTTTCTTCCTGATTCTGATGGCAGGCCTGATGGCTCTTGGTACAATCCCATTATTCATACATTTCCTTCCTGAAGGCATAGACAAAGCAAGGACAATTGCTTTTACAGCAATGTCTATGTTTCAGTGGTTCAATGTTTTCAACATGAGGTCTTTGCATAAATCCTTATTTAAGATAGGAATATTCTCAAACAAATGGATTAAATATTCCTTAGGAATATCTCTTTTGTTGCTGCTAGCAGTAATCTATATCCCTTTTCTGGCAAATATCTTTAAATTTGTTCCCTTGTCTATTGGCGAATTCCTGATTATCACTGCAATAACAAGTTCAGTATTCATTATTGGAGAGATATATAAAAAAATCAAATATAGAGACTGAATTAACACTTTCTGAAAAATAAACAAATTTAAAAAACCAAAGATATTTCTGAATTTATAGATTTGCTAGATTACTAAGGTCCTTTAGTCTATCGGTAGAACACCTCGTTTACACCGAGGAAGGGGAGGTTCGACTCCTCCAAGGACCATATGCTCGCTTGATAAACTTTATAATAATTGATATCCTTCAATATAATATGAAAAAAGAGCTTGTGATATTAAAAGCATTAGCAGATGAAACAAGATTAAAAATTGTGGAATATTTATTAGATGGAGAGAAATGCGTTTGTGAAATTTTCCCTTATCTTAAAAGAACCCAATCAACAACATCAATACAATTAGATGTATTAAGGAAAGCAGGAATCTTAGATTCAAGAAAAGAAGGAAAAAAAGTTTATTATTTTATTTCTGATACAAAAGTTTGTAATATTTTTAAGGCATTGGGTTATTCCAAAGCAAAATTGAAAAAAGAGACTTGCTGCTGTTCTTAATCCAAAACTTTTATAAATATTGATAAATATCAATTTGTTATAATGAATAAAAAATATATCTATGCGGGAATTGGAATCGCAGTAATCTTATTATTAATATTCACAATTCCGAAGTATTTTACAGGAAATGTTACAGCTTCAGGGGTTTCTATTTCAGGAGATATTGAAAAAATAGAGGTATATCATTTTCATGCAACAAATCAGTGTTATTCTTGCATCACTATGGGTGATTTAGCAGAAGAAACAATTGATACTTATTTTTCTAATGAGTTAAAATCTGGAAAGATTGTTTTTGGACATATTAATGGAGAGCTTCCTGAAAATAGCGAATTAGTAAAAAAGTATGGAGCTACTGGTTCTTCTTTATGGATTGGAACTTATTACACCGACGGAAGTTTTGCTAAAGAAGAAAATATTAATGTTTGGTATAAAATAAATAATAAAAAAGATTATATGAATTATTTGAAGGGTGTGATTGAATCCAAGCTTTCTGGAAACTAAAATGAGCTTAATGTCTTTTATGGAAGCTATGTCAACAAGCAGTTTTCCTTTAATCGCTGCTTTTTTCATTGGTTTGATGACTGCTTTAAGTCCTTGCCCTCTTGCTACAAACATAACAGCAATTGCTTATATTTCTAAAAAGATAAAGAATGGAAAAAAGACAATTCTTACTGGATTTGTTTACACTTTGGGGAGGATGTTTACTTATGTTTTACTGGCTTCCTTAATTGTCTATATTGGAATTAATGTCCAGACAATTTCATTATTCTTGCAAAGATACGGAGAGAAAATTTTAGGTCTATTGTTAATTTTTATTGGATTGATAATGTTAAATATTATAAAATTACCCTCGTTAAAATCAGGAAATAGAATAAACAAAATAAAAGAAAAACTTTCAGAAAAAGGATATTTGGGGGCTTTTTTATTAGGAGTTCTATTTGCCTTGGCATTTTGCCCTTTTAGTGCAGTTCTATTCTTTGGAATGTTAATCCCTTTGGCTTTGAGTTTTTCTGACGGAATTTTAATTCCTTTAATATTTGCTTTTGCTACAGGGCTTCCAGTTATTATCTTTGCATTTATCCTGACATTTAGTGTTTCTAAACTTGGAAAAGTAATGAACAAAGTCCAGACTTTTGAAAAATATATGAGATATGTAATTTCAATTGTGTTTTTAATTGTAGGAATTTATTATACTTGGAGAATTTGGTTTTGAGCAAAAAGTTTATAAATATTGATAGATGTCAATATGTTAAGGATAAACAAAATGAAAATAAAAGTAATTGGTTCTGGCTGTCCAACATGCACAAAACTTCATCAATGGGTTGTAAAACTTAAAGAAGAAGGAAAAATCAATGCAGACGTTGAATATTCTAAAGATATTAATGAGTTAATTGAACTTGGAGTTATGGGAAGCCCTGCATTAGTTATTGATGGCAAAGTTGCTAATGTTGGAATGCCTGAAAATGAAGAAAAACTTCTTAACATAATTAAAAAGAGTTCTAAATAAAATGGAAAGAAAAGATTTCTATATGCTCTTTTGGATAGTTTTAGCATTTGGAATTTTATTTTTTGTTCCCTCTAATTCTGATTGGTTTAGAACATCAATCTTATCTGCTTTTGATTTGCTTCATGATTATGCTCAAAAACATGTTTTAACTTGTTTAGTTCCTGCGTTGTTTATTGCTGGAGCAATTGCTGTTTTTGTAAAAAAAGATGCTGTTTTAAAATATCTTGGGCATAAATCAAAAAAAATAGTTTCATATTCAATAGCATCTGTATCTGTAGCAATCTTAGCTGTTTGCTCTTGCACAATCTTGCCTTTATTTGCTGGAATAAGAAAAAGAGGAGCTGGACTTGGACCCGCAATAACTTTCCTTTTTGCTGGACCTGCGATAAATATAGCTGCGATATTTTTAACAATGTCTGTTTTAGGTTATGAGATTGGACTCGCAAGAGTTATTTCAGCAGTTTCATTATCTATATTAGTAGGATTAACAATGGCTTTTATTTTTAGAGAAAAAGCTGAACAAGGAGGATTATTTATGCAGGAAAGCAAAGACACTCAGATGTCAAAAAAAGTTATCTTTGCATTTTTTGGCTTAATGATTGCAGTCTTAGTTGTTAATGGTTTGCAGATTAATCAGTTATTAAAATATATTTTAATGTTTTCTTTTGCTATTTTGGTTGTTTTATTAGTTGTTTTTAAATTCCATAAAGAAAGCGCTAAAGAATGGCTTGGAGAAACTTGGGGTTTTTCTAAGATGTTACTTCCGTTATTATTTATAGGTGTTTTCATAGCAGGTTTTATTATGCCCTTGCTTCCTGAAACATTAATTCAAAATTTAGTTGGACAAAATACTATCTTTGGAAATCTTATTGCCTCAGTTTTTGGAGCATTTATGTATTTTTCAACATTAACAGAAATTCCTATATTACAGGCATTATTTTCTAAAGGCATGGCTTCTGGACCTGCCCTTGCTTTGCTTCTTGCAGGACCTTCTTTAAGTTTACCAAATATGTTAGTTATAAGAAAAGTTTTAGGAAATAAAAAAACCGCAGTATATGTTTCTTTAGTTATTATTTACTCAACTATTGCAGGATTGCTTTTTGGAATGATGTGATAAATAACTAAGAAGATTTTCCCTTATGTTGCATTGGGTGTTGGAATTGGTGCTTTAAAAGCTGTTTGAAAAGAAAAGATAAGCATGCTAATTTTTTTAAATAATGATTTTCTACTATAATCACAAGCGCGGGTAGTTTAGCGGTAGAATTTCTCGTTGCCAACGAGGAGGCCCGAGTCCGACTCTCGGCCCGCGCATGAGTGCAGTAAATATTATCAATAACGATTGCGGGAAGCGGGCAGGCCAGCGCATAAATATAGCAATAAATATCATTAAAAATTGTCATTTATAATTATTATACCAAAAAGATTATATAGTAAATTATCAGATAATTGATATGGAAAAAGAAGAATTAATAATTAATAGAATAGATGACTTAAAACAAGATATTAGTTTTATTAAAGAACATATTATAGATATAACCTTAACCCAAGAGGACATTGATTCATTAAATGAAGCAGAAGAAGATTTAAGAAAAGGAACAACAAAGAGGTTATAATGTATTTTGTAGAGCTTTCGGTTAGAGCTCAAGAGTTCTTATTTAAATTAGATAAAGACATTAGAAATAGAATTGAAAAAAGATTAAAAAATCTTGAAGATAATTCAGTTCCAAGTGACTCAAAATTTATTGGAAAGGATAATAAAGAAATGATTTTTAGATATAGAATAGGAAAATTCAGAGTTCTTTATAAGGTAAAAGAAGAACAAAAGATAATCTTAATAACAAAGATTGATAAAAGAGAAAAAATTTATGATTAAATTATAAAAGATGGTATATATTCCGGTTCTCGGAGCATTGGCATTAAGTGCAGGAACAGTTTTGGAAAGATTTATCCTAAAAAAGAAAAAAATTGGTATAGGGATTTACCAGACTGCAGGTTTTCTTGCAATTACCCTGGCAACTCTGCCATTTCTTTATTTTTTCTGGAAACTGGACGCAGGAGCATTCAGCCTGAAAAATATTATAATTTTCATTGGAGTGATTATTGCTTCTGTCACTGCAAATCTTTTTGTTTTTTATTCGCTGAAATGGGAAAAAGTCACAAATCTTGAACCTGCAAGAATTCTTGAGCCTCTGTTTGTTGTTTTGCTTGCTGTTATTTTCAGTTTTTTTGCAGAAGGACTTTATGAAAGAAATATAAAACTAATAATCCCTGCCATAATCGCTGCAGTTGCCCTTATTTTCCCGCATATAAAGAAACATCATCTCGGAATTAACAAATATATAATCGCTGCTGTCTTCGGAAGTTTCTTTTTTGCACTTGAGCTTGTCCTGTCAAGATTAATACTGGATTTCTATTCGCCGATTACTTTTTATTTTTTAAGATGCATTTTTATTTTCCTTATAAGCCTTGCAATATTCAGGCCGAATTTTAAGGTATTGGACAAAAAGACTTCTGCTGTAATCTTTATCACAGGAGCAATCTGGGTTTTGTACAGGGTTATAACTTATTTTGGCTATCTGAATTACGGAGTGATTTTTACAACCCTGATACTAATGCTTGGCCCGATGTTTGTCTATATACTGGCAAATATATTTCTCAAGGAAAAATTAAACTGGAAAAACATTATTTCATCCCTGATAATACTGGCATGTGTTGTTTATGTGATATTGAAATAAAAAAATAATCTATGCCTGAAAATACCCAAAGAAAAATAAGTATTCTGAACGGAAAAATAAAGCAGTTCAAAAGAAAGGCTATTGGATTCTTCGGAAAAGAAGCAGTCAAATCTCTTGATGAACTCGCAGGAATTTTATGTGATTTGGAGGTAGTTTACAATAAAAAAGAGGCAATAGAATTTATCCAAAAATTATATCATGTCGGAGGCGGGCTTCCATATAATAACTCATACAATATTATTTTCAGCGACTGCAGAGGCAAAAACAGAATTTGGGGAGAAGCCTGCAGGGTAGAACTCTCGCCACTTTATCCCCTGCCATTCAGAAACCCTAAAGAAAGAGAAAATTATTTTGAAGACAGATATTGATGATTTATACTATTTTAGGGTAAGGATAATTTTATAAAAAAGGATTCTATATCCCATTCATGGCATCACGCGAAGAATGTATAAGATTAATTGAAGAATGCAATGAATTTCATAAAAAGTCCTGGTTTGACAGACTGGCTAAATATGGTTATTCTGTGATGGAAGAAGATAATACAGAAGGGGAAATATCTGAAACTCCCCCTGACAACCCCCAACTTAATGGATTTGCTATAGGAAAATCAAGGATAAGAAAAAAATTAATTTTTTGGAAAGAGAAAGGATTGGACGGACTGGTTATAGGTGATATAGAACATGAAAATGAGTATGGAAAAAGGTCTTATCATACAAAATTTTATACAATAGGGGCAGCTTATGATTACTTCAACAATTTATATAAAAATATAAAAGAACCTGCAATAAGAAAATTTTTTAGGTTTGGAAAAAAGAAAGAATTGTACGGAACATGGAATCCAATAAACATAAATGGCAAAGAATATCAATCGAGAATTATATTAGATGATAAAAAATTTTACAAATTATTGGAAGAATCAATGAAGATTTAATACTCTTCACCGCTCATTCCAGGAGGCATTCTTCCCATGCCGCTCATCTTTCCTTTTCCTGAACTCGCAATAACGTCGTCAATTCTTAATATCATATTAGCAACTTCGCTTGCAGAATTTATTGCCTGTGTTTTTATTTTATACGGCTCAATTATCTTTGCCTCTAAAACATTCTCTATCTTGTTTGTAAATAAATTCAAACCGGCATTTCTTTCCCCTGAATCATGCTTTGATTTTAGTTCTGTCAGTACATCTATGGGATCTAATCCTGCATTTTCTGCAAGTGTTGCAGGAATAAATTCCAAAGCAGATGCAAATTCTTCAACTGCAAGCTGCTCCCGCCCGCTCAGAGACTGGCCAAAATGTCTTAGTCTTTGAGCGAGTTCTATCTCAATAGCACCTCCCCCAGGTACAACTAATCTTGTCTTTAATGAAGATGTCACAACCCCCAGCCCGTCCTTGATAGCTCTTTCTATCTCGTCAAGAACATGTTCTGTTCCTCCGTGAATAAGTATTGTAACTGCCTTTGGATTTTTGCATCCCCTCACATAAGTAAAAGAATCATTTCCATGCTTAACCTCTTCCACAACTTCTGCATTTCCGAGTTCAGAAGAAGAAAGCTCGTTTATATTGCTGACAATTTTTCCGCCTGTTGCTTTTGCCAATTTTTCCATATCGCTTCTCGCAACTCTTCTGCACGCATAAATTCCTGCCTTTGACAGTAAATACTGGGCAAAATCATCAATTCCTTTCTGGCAAAAAACAACATTTGCATTTGTCTCTTTGACTTTCCCAACCATTTCCCTTATCCCGCGTTCTTCCTGATTCAAAAATCCCTGAAGCTGTTCAGGAGAAGAAACTGAAATTTTTGTATCAATTTCTGGATTTTTTAATTCCAAAGGAAAATCAACCATTACAATTCTTGCATTTTTTATTACAGAAGGCATATCATTTGAAATTCTTTCCTTATCCATGACAATTCCTGATATGAGTTCTGTATCAGAAATTCCTTCTCCTTTGGATTTTTCTATTTTAATATCATTCAAATCTATTTTTCCGTTATCCTCAATCTGCCTGACTGCCTTGACAATTATACCTGCAAATTTTTCCTTGCTTCCTTCTGCGCCTTTTCCTGTCATTGCTGTCATTGCAACCTGTCTTAAAATTTCCTCATCATCAGGGCTTATTCTTATAGAAATTTCATTCAGTATTTCCTGGCATTTTTCTGCTGCAATCTTGTATCCCTTTGCGATTATTGTCGGATGAACTTTCTGGTCAAGAAGCCTTTCAGCATTTTCAAGCAATTTTCCTGCAATCATGACAACAGAAGTGGTTCCGTCTCCTACCTCAATATCCTGCGTCTTGGCAATATTAACCATCATCTTTGCTGCAGGATGCTCTATCTGCATTTCCTCAAGAATTGTCACTCCGTCATTTGTTACAACAATTTCATTTGTGGGAGAAACAAGCATCTTGTCCATTCCCTTTGGACCAAGAGTGGTTTTAATCATTTCTGCAACCATTCTTGCAGCAAGTATATTGTTTCTCTGGGCATCTTTTCCCATGATTCTCTGAATATCTTCAGGCATTAGAACAACTGGCTTTTCAGACATAATACTTTGTTATAAGTTTTATTTTTAAAGATTATTGTAATGGCAGGAATAATTTTTCTTTTATAAAAAGTAACAAAAATTTATAAGTAAAAAGAGCTCTATTATCTCATGAAAGATATACTTGTCGCTGATGTGATGACAAGGGAGCCGATAACTGTTTCTACAAATGCCAATTTGCTGGATTGCGCAAAAAGAATGGTGAAAAAAAAGTCGGAAGCGTCCTTATTGCTGACAGGAAAAAACTGGTTGGTTTTATTTCCCAGAAAGACATATTGTGGGCTTTGACAAAAAAGTCCAATAAGGATTTGACAAAAGTAAAAGCAATTGAAATTTCCCCTAAAAAAATAATCACAATCAAACCAGAATGTACAATAAGGGATGCCATAGAAAAAATGAAAAAATCAAAGTTAGAGAGGCTTCCTGTGGTTCAGGAGAATGAACTCGTCGGCATGATAACCATAAAAGATATATTGAATTTTCATCCTGAAGTTTATCCTGAAATAGAGGAGTTTGCAAAAATAAGGGAGGAATCTGAGAAGTTGAAGAGGATAAAAAAGGCAGAAGTAGGAAAAGAAGGAATCTGCGAGGAATGCGGGCATGACGGCATTTTATTCAGGGTAAACGGAATGCTTGTATGCGAATCCTGCAGGGATTCTATTTAAGATTCTAAAACAGCCCCCGCGTTAAATATTTAAATTCATTTTTCTATTTAAAAGAAAGGTTGATAGGAGAATCAAAAAAGATGTCAGAAAAAGACAAAGTATTTTCAAATAAAGTAAAGTTCAGGGGAGTTTTTTCTTTCCCTGATTTTTATCAGTTTGCTTATGACTGGCTGAAAGATGAAACAGGATTATTGCTGTCTGAAGATAAATATAAGGAAAAAATAAGCGGAGATGTAAAAAATCTGGAGATAGAATGGACAGGCAGAAGAGACATTACAGATTATTTCAGATTTGAAATGAAAGTAGTTTTCAGAATTATCGGGCTGGCAAATGTGGAAGTTGTGCA
>MFWP01000013.1:33619-36404 GCA_001786415.1 Candidatus Pacearchaeota archaeon RBG_19FT_COMBO_34_9 | reverse complement strand
AAGAGATTACAAAAGCAAGTTTGAAAAAAGCGCAATCCACAAGTTCATGAGAGCAATCTATGAAAAATCAGTGATTTCTGCAAGAGTTGAGCAGTTTGAAGTAAAAATAATAGAAGACTGCAATGAATTACTGTCGCAGGTGAAAGCTTATCTTGATTTGGAAGGAAAAAGATAAATTAACAGAAATGTTTAAATAGAATATTTTAATAATTTCATTATGAAAAAAAGATTCTTGTTGGTGATATTAGCATTTTTTCTTATTCTGCCTTTAATTTCTGCAATGAACCTGAAAATTGAGGAGAAGACTTCTGATGTTGCCATGATTCTCGGCTTGGAGATGCCTGCACTTTTTGATTTGAAAATAACAAATCTTGGAGAGCCGGATTATTTCATGTTCTACAATTTCTTCGGTTCAGATACTCTGCCTAAAGGAACTGTCATGATAGGAATGAGCGAGACAAAAGATGTCATAGTAGGAATTTATCCCCGTGAAGATTTAAGGCAGGAAGGAAGAATAAAATTTGATGTTTACATAAAGGGCAACAGCGGAGAGCAGATGACTTACCCGCTGATGGTTAATGCTGTAAAGTTAAAGAATGTTTTTGAAGTTGGTGCAGAAGAATTTGAGCCTGATTCCAATACTGTAAAAGTTTACATGAAAAATACAGTGAATTTTAATTTTAATAATCTGAAGGCAAGATTTAAATCTCCTTTTTTTGATTTTGAAAAAACTTTTTCTCTTTCTCCTTACCAAAAAGAAAGTTTTGAAGTAAGCCTGAATAAGGAAGATTTTAAGAATTTAATGGCGGGATTTTATACTCTTGACGTTGGAGTTAGCATCGGGGACCAAAAAGAAGATGTAAGCGGAATAATAAGATTCACTGAAAAAGATATTGTAACAAGCTCGCAGAATGAGTACGGGGTGATTGTTTATACAAAAAGAATAACAAAAGTCAATGAGGGAAATACAGTATCAGATTCCTCTACTGTATTAAAAAAGAATATACTCGCAAGGCTTTTTACAACATTCAGTCCTGAACCAGACATAGTGGAAAGAAAAGGGCTTGCTGTTTATTATACATGGGAAAAGGAATTAAAACCAGGGGAAAAAATTGAGATTGCCGTAACAACAAACTGGCTTCTTCCTTTATTGGCAATTCTTCTTGTTATTGCAATAGTAATACTGACAAAGCAGTTCTCAAAAACAAGCTTATCTCTGAAAAAGAAAGTCAGTTTCGTCAGGGCAAAAGGCGGGGAATTTGCATTGAAAGTTTCTGTAATAATAAGCGCGAGAAAATATATTGAAAGAGTCAATGTAATTGAGAGGCTGCCTCTTCTGGCAAAGCTTCATGAAAGATTTGGGGGGGAAATGCCGAAGAAGGTTGATGAAAAGAACAAGAGAATAGAATGGTACTTTGACAGGCTTCAGGCAGGAGAGACAAGAATGATTTCATATATAATCTATTCAAAAGTTGGTGTTCTGGGAAAGTTTGCCCTTCCTACAACAACCGCAATATATGAAAAAGAAGGCGAGATTCATGAAGCAGAATCAAACCAGGCTTTTTTCATAGCAGAGCAGGCAAGAAAACCAGTTGAGGATTAATTACAATAAAATTTATAACCTTGATTTGTTTCTAAAACTTATGTCTCAATATAAAGCCTTTTGGTTTTATCTTTTCTGGTAGTTGAGACTCCATTTCTAAATAAATATTGATTGGAGGTTTAATGGAGTTTTATTGTGAATATATTATCGGCGGGAAGTGCTGCATTGACGAGAAAGAATGCCGGCAGGTTTATTCTCATGAATGCAAGTTAAGGGAAGTATTTAACAGAAAGCTGAATATTAAGGATGATTGCCTTGAACGAAAAATTGTATAAGAACTTTTAAAAATACATTTTAATTATTTTATCTGACGAATGAGTGAACCCCTAAAACATTGCAGGATGTTTTTGGCTTTAGCCCCTCATAGCATAGTGGTAATGCAGTCGGCTGTAGACCGGCGTATCCAAGTTCGATTCTTGGTGGGGGGATATTCCGGAATTATCTCCTTCTTTTTTTATGGGTCTTATTCTTTATCCTTCTTACATTAATAATTATCAGAACAATTATAATCAGGGCTATAACAGTGATTAAGGCAATATCTATCCATGATTTTTTTATTATTTTTTTAACAAGTATTTTTCCTGGTTCTTCTCCTGTGATTATTTCCTCTTGTTTCTCTTTTTCAGGAATTTTTTCATATATTGACTGAATCAGCAGATAAACCCTGTCATAAGGAGCATAGGTTATATTTTTCAGGGAAATTGCCAAGTCATAATAGTCATCATCGATTAAATTAAATTTCTTAACCTCATTAAGAGTAAGATTAAATTCTATCAGTTCACTGGATAAAGTCAGCATTGCTGTTCCGTTCATTATCCCCTTCAAAATTATGGAATGGGAGCCATTATTGATATTAAATTTCACTTCTGCATTTTTCATTAATCCAATTTCATAACCTTCTTCTAAATTTTCCTGACTTGGCTTGTAAACCGGTGCAGAAGAGCCTCCTCCACCTGTAGAACCAGGTGTTTCTGACGGAGGAGAAGTAGTGTAAGAAATAGTAAAAGTATTGCTCCCTGTTGCCTGCTCTATTTCTACTCCCCCCAATATTATTTTATTATTAAAACAATTCCATCCATATGGGGTGTATGTTATGTTAGAAGAACCTGCATGAGAAGTATATGAAATATAATTTATACTGCAGTTGTCTACATTAAAAACAAGAGTGGTATTAATTGAATT
>MFWP01000013.1:17116-33593 GCA_001786415.1 Candidatus Pacearchaeota archaeon RBG_19FT_COMBO_34_9 | reverse complement strand
CAGAATTTGTAGAACTTCCCGTATACCATAATGGATTATTATCTCTTGCTGTTCCTTCTGTCAGGTTATATTCATCCAAGATATAAGTAAAATTATTCGGAGGAAGTGTGATGTTTACATTTCCATCATTTGAATTTATATCAGCTGAACCTAAAACTGTATAATTACCATAATAAATCAGGGCATTTGTCAGATTATAAATATTCAGCGTAAAACTATCTGTTGAATTTGTGTTATTCAAAAAAACATAAGTTTCATCAACATGATTAATCTTATTATAAGTTATATTAAACCATGAATAAATATGATTCCATGAAGGGGTTAATAATCCTGTAACTAAGTCCACTGTCCAGTTTGTAGCAATTGTTAATGTATTTAAAAGTCCGTCATTCTGCCAGGTTGCACTATCAATTGTTCCATTATTCCCTTTCCCGCTTGAATCATAGGCAGTTGTTCCCTTGTTTTCTTCAAATTTATGATATTCAACAACAGTGTCATTAAATCCAAGAATCATCTTAAAAACAGGCAGATAATAACCAGAAATAGTTGAACCGCCATTCCAGTAAATTGTATTATTATATTTGGCAGTGCCCTGTCCAGTTGCAGTATAAGGAGTGCTATAAGTGTAGTTAGTCCATGTATTTGCAGTAATATTAAACATTTCTACTTTTTTTGTATAATTAGTATTATCAGGAGCAGCAGTTCCTCCAATAACATAAATCATATCCCCAATAGCCTCAACTTCCACATAAGTAACTCCTATGGACATGTTTGGCAAACTTGTATTCCAGGTATCAGTCAGAGGATTATATTCAAGGATAGTTGGAAGAGGGTCTAAACTTGGATACCCTATATAAGTAGGCTGTCCAGAAACAAGATATATTTTATCTCCTACAGTCACCCCCCCATCACCTAATGTTCTTGGAAAAGGCATATTGTTTTTTTCAACCCATGTATCTGTATCAGGATAATAAACTGTCACATTATCTGCTGCAAAGGTACTACCAGTAGAATTTTTTGTCAATCCTGAAAAAACATAAATACTATTGTTCCACATTGCAGAAGAAGCATCCTCAAAACCCCTTGAATAAAGACAATCTGTTTTTTTAGTCCATATATCTGTTGCAGGGTCATATTCATAAGTAGTATTATATAATGTTCCAGAAGTTGAATTAAGTCCCCCAATAAAATAAAGCTTGCCATTGACTGCCCTGCATACAGGAGATTGCGCTATTATTGGAACCGTTGATTTATTAGTCCATGCATTTGTAGTTATGTTATATTGAAAAGTTTTGTTAGAATGTTGACCTCCGCTACTTATCCCCCCAACTGCATAAATTGCATCACCAAGGGCTTCAAAGCAATGTTGTGTTAATCCGTCAGGCATATTTGCAAGAGGAATTCCATAAAACTCCCTGTAATCTTGAAGGTCTAAAATTTGATTTGGTGTTAATGAAGCATTTAAAATAATTAAATCATCTATTGTCGCATTTAATGGAAATGCTCCTGCATAAGATGAACCAAGAATAAGTTTTCCTGAATCCCCAGGAGTAGAAACATAGGCAGTAGTAGCTGCAATCTGGATACCATTTTTATATATTATTCTTAAAGGATTATATGATTGTCCCCAAGTAAATGTAAGGGTAAAAATTTCTCCTGTCGTGTAGTTTAGAGTAGTGGTAGTCCATGCAGTGCCATTGATATACCATGATGTTTGATTTTTTACGTTAGTATGAAGAAATAAAAATCTTCTTGGCCCATAAGAATCAAACCAATATTGATAGTCAGTCACACCTGATTGAATGCTGGTATTTGTCCTGAAAAAAATCGTTCCTGACGTAGAGCCTGTTATATTCGGCGAATAAGTCAGGTTCATTGAACTGTTCACGCCGTTAAAAAAAAGCCAGCTATTATTATATGCCTGAACTGAAACATTCCCTATATAAGCTGAAAGAGGATTATCTGTAGAATTTGCTATAAATTCTATTGAATGATTAGATATATTCACATTAGAATCTATCCAGTTTAAAGCACTATTATTTGGGGAATAAATAGTAAGCGAAGCACTTGCCAGATTAAAACAAAAAATCATAATTACAAATAGCATCATTCCTCTTTTATTCATAATTTTATCAAGGAAATGCTGATTAAAAAGTTTTGGGGTTTTATTTTTTTTATCAGCGAAATATTTAAAAACTATTCATCTTATTAAAGAGCAATAAAAACGGGGGGGAAATGGAGGAAGCTGAAGACGAAGAGGAAATACTTGATGACGTTATCGACGAGCTTGAACTAGACAGTTAATTTTTATTCTTTAATTTTTAATTTTATTTTATTGTTCTCTTTATTTATCTCATTGAAATCATTTTCTATAATCAAATCCAATTCCATAACTTTTATCTGCGAAATCCATATATTCTCCATGCTGATTATTGTTCCATATCCTATCTTAAGGGGTTCCAGATAAATTTCTTTCAGGATATTTTCATCTGCATAAATAATTATTCTGGATTCTCCTGCATTATTAAGCCCCATATTTATGACTGTCATGTTGATATTTATAAATCTCCCGCTCATGACAGCAGAGACATCCTCAAAAGCCACATCAGGATAACTTGGGATGGAATATAACTCATTTATCAGATGTATCATGTCTTCTCCTATCACCTGGTCGCAATTTGTTATGTTATACATTATATTCTCCTTGTTGGATGAATGTTCAAATCCGAGGACATGCAAAAGTTCATGCAGGGCAACATTAGGTTTTGGGCAGTCAGATCCTTTTATCAGCAGAATCTCGCCGTTCAGGATAACATAAAAATCCCCTGCTTTTGTTATATTTGAAGGTCCGCCTTCCCCTGCGATAAACAGCCCTCCGCTAGCATGATTCCTCTCATCGCATTGTATTGAAATTTCTTCATCGCTAGCAACAGGATAAAAATCCAGTACAGTCAAATTTTCCATTATATCAAAGGCAAATTCCATATCATTCATCTTCTTGAGGGGGCAGTCTAAAATCCTGTAGGATATTCTTGGTTCAGGAAATCTCATGTTCGGATAAAATTGCATCTGGCTTTCGCTCTGAATTGTGCTGAAATTATAATTCTCTGGTTTTGCCTCAAAATTAATTTTATTAAAAGGAATAAAATAAAATATCATCAGCAGGATGATTATAAAAACAAAAATAACAGTGAGAATTAATTTGAAACTCATATATTAATTTATTATTTAAGTTATATAAATCTTAAGATGCTAAAAAAATAAAAAAAGAAATAGATAAAAAAATTATTACCACTCTTCGTCTTCTTTTACTTCCTCTTTGTCTTCTAAAACTTCATCTTCGTCAAATTCGTCGCTTTCCAAACCTGAATCTTCATCAGATTCTTCGTTATATTCATGTCCTTTTTTCGCCATTTTTTTATGAAATTACCTCTTATTTATTTAGGTGAAAGTGAGAAGAAAAGACCTTTTTTAAAGTTTTTGATAATCAAAAATGTATTGTGATAAATGCTTCCTTATTTATTTAATGTGAAGTTAAAAATATCTTTGATTGTTCATTCTTTGGGATTTATTCATTCTGTTTCCTTTAGAATGATTATTGTTATTCCCAAACCTTACAGATTCTCTGCCACGATTAAAATTTCTTTTCCTGGAAAAATCCACCCTGATTCTGATAGTTTCAAATTGGGGCAGGTCTTCCTGGCTAATTTTGATAGATTCATCTCTTGCTATATTTTGGAAATTTTCATAATCTCTGCTTGCAAGAATATTTACTATTTTTCCATTTTGACCTGCTCTTGCAGTTCTTCCGATTCTGTGAATATAATCATTGGTTGTTTTTGGAATATCATAATTATAGACATGACTTACTCCTTTAATATCCAGCCCTCTTGCTGCAACATCTGTGCATACTAAAACATTAAATCGCTTTTCATGGAATTCTCTTAAGAGATTTAGTCTTTTATTTTGAACAAGACCCCCATGAATTGCTCTTGCTTTAATTCCTGCATTATTAAGATTCTCTGAAATAAAATCAGCGTTATGTCTTGTAGAGCAAAAAATCATTATCAATTCAGAATCTTTCTTTTTTAACAGATGAACAAGCAGTGAAAATTTGCTGTTTGAAGGAACATCATAATATATCTGCTCTAATTTTGAATTATCAACAAAAGATTCAACCATAACATTCTCCGGATTTTTAGTATACCTCTGGGCAAGATAATCCAGGTCTGCGGAGATTGTTGCAGAAAAAAGCATAGTCTGTCTTTTTGTAGGGCAATGTTTTATGATTGCTTCAACATCCCTATGGAATCCCATATCCAGCATTCTATCAACTTCATCCAGGACAAGAAATTTTACATGGTCCAGCCTTAATGTTCTTCTATTAATATGGTCTAATATTCTTCCAGGAGTTCCGACGAGAATATCTGTTCTTGAAAGCGCTCTGATTTGTCTTCCAATATCAACCCCCCCATAAACTGCAAAAACATTCAGGTTTTTATTTCTTGAAAAAAGAGAGATTGATTTAGCAACCTGTTCTGCAAGTTCTCTTGTCGGTGTCAGTATTAGCGCCTGGATATGGTCATTTATTTTCAGGTTCTCAATGATTGAAGAGGCAAATGCCAGTGTTTTCCCGCTTCCGGTTGCAGAACCTCCGATAATATCCTTCCCGGCAATAGCTAGAGGAATTGTCTTTTCCTGAATTTCTGTTGGCTCTTTAAAACCCGCTTCTTTCAGAACAGACAAAACTTCACTGCTAAATCCTAGTTTTGCGAATTGTTCCATTTTTAAATTCTTAAATTTTTTAATTAATATTCCAAGAAATTCTTCCTGAACACAAGTCTTTTGAGACGCGATGTCCAAGACTTACCAATTAATATAATTCTACCTAATTTATGGTTTATAATTGTTTAGGTTTGTAACCGATAGGGAAATTTAATTAATCCACTAACCAAACCACCCCAACTTTTCCGCCCGCGGTAATCTTTTAATTATATATTCACACTTGCAAGCCTCAGATTTATCCCTGCACGGCTTAGCCCGAAGCAACTCCTTAAAACCTTTTTTGTAAACATATTTGCTCCCCTTTCCTTTTGCATGTGCATTCATTCGGGCATCAATATCATTTGTTACACCGGTATAAAACGAACCATCCTGACATTCAAGGATATATACATGCCATTGTTTTTTCATTATTTTCTGATTCTTCCTTCCTGCCAGTCTTTCAGGATTAATCTCGCAGTTTTGTCCTCATCCACCTCATTTCCTTTTTTCAAAAAACCTTTTTTTCTTCCAAGTATCTCTATTAATATTTCTGAATTTCCTTCTGCATTTATACTATAATGCTTTTCTAAAACAGAAGAAAATTCCTTCATTAAATCAGAGACAACCATTTCAGGATATTTAACCTGGCTGTAAGACCTTGCCCCAACTTTGGTATGCCTTGATATCGCTGAACGGTTTGAATCAGAATATTCTTTATCTGGAATAATTCCCGGGCTGTCTATTAAAACTATATCTGAAGTAAGATTTACTTTCTGAATTCCTTTTGTAAATCCTGCATCTGCACCTATTCCTGCTGAAGGTTTTCCAACAAGCAGGTTAATAATTGAGCTCTTTCCTGTATTTGGGTATCCTATAACCCCCGCAGTAATTTTGTTCAGGGAATTATCCACTGGCTTTTTGATAGTATAGGATGTGATTTTTATTTTATTTCTCAGCTCTTTTCCGCCTTTTCTTGTTATGCATGAGACAAAAACTTTCGGGCTCAAGGAAGCAATATCTTCTTCTTTTATTTTTTTAATGTCAATTAAATCTGCCTTGTTAAAAACATAAATTATCTTTTTGTTTTGCTTCCTGATACTTTCTTCCAGTTCTAAATTTCTTGTCTCCCTGATAAATCTGGCATCTAATACTTCAAGGATAATATCAGACATCTGCACAATCTTTTCTGCAAGTGCAGGATATTTGGCCTTTTCTTTTTTTATATATCTTTTCTGCCTTGTAATAACTGAAGAATCATGCCTTTTGCCTTTTGAGAAGCTGTGTCTTGTTTTCATGATAATTAAAAGAAAAAGGGGTTTAAAAAGTAAAAGAAAGAGCCCGAAAGCCTTAACACAAGTTTATAAACTCAAAATATTTTCAATTATCAAGCGAGATAGAAAGAAATTTCTTGATTGTTATTAAATGGATATGGAGGAATATACAAATGGGATTCAACGATAGACCAAGACAAGGCGGCTTTAGAAGCAACTTTAATAGTGAACCTAGAGAAATGCATGATGCTGTTTGCTCTGAATGCAAGCAAAAATGCCAAGTGCCCTTTAAACCTACAGAAGGCAAGCCGGTTTACTGCAAAGAATGTTATGCAAAGAAAAGACCTAACAGATATTAATTAATTTGATATCTCTGATTATTTTTTATTTTAAATTTTTAGATTTCTTAAAAAAGAGGCAGATATAAAGATATATAAGGTGCAGGGAATGGTATTTTTAATGGTCAAATATCCATTGAAACAACAGGAAAAAAGTTGCTTTGGAACAAAAGAATGGTCCAAAAATTCAGGCATTTGCAAGGGATGCGAGCTAAAAGATGCCTGTGGCAAAGTTAAAGCAAAAAAAGATAATCTTTAGATTATCCATAGAATAGAAACGCCCACTCCGAGAGTCGAACTCGGGTTATATCCGTGACAGGGATATGTCATAGCCGTTAGACCAAGTGAGCAATTTTGCGTGTCGCCCGATATTCAGCAAAGTTGCGAATCGAGCCTGAGCAATAAAATATCTTATAGAAATTAATTTTTAAACTTTTGTAATATGTTTATTATCTTGCAGGAGTCAGTTCTTCAGCCCTTTGGTTCAGGTAATGAAAATATGCCTCTTCAGCCCTGTATAAATCAACTTTATATCCCTTTATCTTTGGGGCATAACTCATCACATTAAAATCATGCTCCAGAGAAATCATTCCTTTGATAATCTCTTTCTTAGTTTCTTTAATATCTCCAAGTTGTTTTTGCGGATTGTGGTAACTTAAAAATTCAAATCCATGATTAACTATTTCTTCAAGAATTTTTGCCTGACATTGATTTATCTTTTTCTTCTCCATACAGGCATAAGCTATAATAGATATTTAAAGATTTATATTCTGAACAACCCTTAAATAAAAAATAAAAAATAAAAATTTATGCTTATTTTCTGACTTTCATAATCTTCATTAATCCTATGAAAAGCCATGTTGCTAAATAGCCTGCTACAAATGTGGTAACAATAAGCAATGCTGCATTCATAATGCTGAAGTCCATCACACCATACATGCTATCTACAAAATGCAGCGGAAATATCCAGTCAAGATAAGTCTGCCCTACTCCCAAAGCAACAACAATTGCCCAGAGTGCATGTATTATTGCTATAAATAAACCAACAGTTACAGCAATCTTGTTCTCTTTTGATTTAAGAATCTTCATTTTCCATTCCCAAAATCCCATTTTTTAACCTCCTTTCAATCCCTCTTTTTTTGAATTTTTTTCAAAATATACATTATAGTATACACAATTGCTATTAAAAAATATATCGGAATTACTATTACTGCAATAACAAAGAAAAAGGGCTCATCAGCAATTTCTATCTTAAGAACTCCTGTAATAAATGTATAAATCAGGTTATGAAGAACAACAGCACTAACCCATACTATCAACCCAAAGAATATCTTTTTCCAACTCAGCAGAAAAAATTTATCAAGCTTATTTTTTCCTGGGTTTTTTTTTGCTATGTTTATTTTTCTCTTTTTCATTTTTTCCTATAAATTTTTTTCCGCCCATATATTTCTGCAGGACAGCAGGAATTTTTATGCTTCCGTCTTTCTGCTGGTTGTTTTCAACAAGGGAAATTAAAAGCCTTGGAGTTGCAAGCCCGCTCCCATTCAGGGTATGTGCAAATTTCATCCCGTTTTTGCTCTGGTATCTTGTATTCATTCTTCTTGCCTGAAAATCAGTGCAGTTTGAGCATGATGAAGTTTCAAGATATTTTTTCAGGTAAGGACTCCACACTTCCAAGTCATAAGTTTTTGCAGATGCAAAACCGGCATCAGCAGTTGCCAGGAGTTTTCTTTGATAAGGCAGTTTTAATAATTGCAGAATCTTTTCTGCTCTTGCTGTCATTTCTTCATGCAGTTTCCAGGAATCTTCCTGCCTGCAGACATAAACCATTTCAACTTTTTCAAATTCATGGAGCCTGAATATGCCTGGAGTCTCTGCCCCATGCCTTCCTGCTTCTGTCCTGTAGCATTGTGTAAAAGAAACATATTTTTTCGGCAAATCTTTTTCATTCAAAACTTCATCAGCATGCAGATTTGTCACAACCACTTCTGCTGTCGGGATTAAATAAAATCCTTCTCTTGTTTTATATAAATCATTTTCAAATTTGGGTAATTGCCCTGTCCCAAACATTGTTTTTGAATTGACTAATTGGGGTGGATTTATTTCAGTAAAACCGTCTTTAATATGGAAATCAAGCATAAAATTAATCAGGGCTCTTTCAAACTGCGCAAGCTCTCCTTTAAGCATATAAAACCCGCTCCCTGCAACTTTTACTCCTTCTTCCATATTTAATAAATTAAGTTTCTCTAAAAGTTCTACGTGGCTTTTAACAGAAAAGCTAAATTTTGGAATTTTCCCTTTTTTATGAATAACCTTATTTTTTTCTTCCCCTCCCACAGGAACATCTTCTTTCTGCATGTTAGGAATTGACGAAAGCAGTAAATCAAGATTTTTTTTCAGTTCTTTTTCCTCGTTTTCATTTCTCTCAAGTTTTTCCGGAATCTCTTTTGCTTCTTTCAAAAATTGGGAAATATCTTTTTTTTGCTTTTTTGCCTCATTAATCTGCTTGGAAATTTTATTTTTTTCTGCCCTTAAATCATCATCTTGTTTTTTAAGAATTCTCCATTTTCTGTCAATAGCAAGAATTTCATCAACAGATTTGGAATCATAACCTCTGTTTTTGCAGTTCTTTTTCACAAATTCAGGATTTTCCCGAATCAGCTTTATATCAATCATTATGCAAAATCTCCTTTTTTGTATTTGTGCTGAATTTCCTGTTCAGTCATAAGGGGGAAAGTACAGGTTTATATTTAAATTTTCCTAACCAAAGATTTTTAAACTATTTTGAGATTTTTATGTTATGACAAAAGTAAGAATAAAGCTGAACAGCACAGACATAGAAACCCTTAATACTATTTGTGAATCTATTAAGGAACTTGCAAAAAAGTCAGGGATTACAATCTCAGGCCCTGTTCCTTTGCCGACAAAAAAACTCAAGATAACAACAAGAAAATCCCCATGCGGGAACGGAACAGCAACATTTGACAGATTTGAGATGAGAATCCACAAAAGACTTATAGATTTGCCAGCTAATGAAAAAGTTCTTCATAACATCATGAAGATGTATATTCCAAAAAATGTTAATATAAAAATAGAGATGAAAGATTAATATTTACTTCTTATAAAAACTATTTGTTTCGAGATAACATAGCTTCCTTAACCTGCTTGTGCAAATCCTGATTATATTCTCTCATGTCAGTTATGCTTTTGCAGTATTTCCCTTCTGTGCAAAAACCGACATTGCATTTTGGTTTAAGGAAGTAATCAAGTTCAGGAACAATCTCTGCTATTGCTTCTCTCTTTTTCCATGAACTGGCTTTTCTTTCAGGTTCGCATGTATTGCATAATCTAAGCGGGAATTCCAAATCTATCAGATTTTTTAAGTCATAATGCTCCAAAGTCCTGACCCTGATATTCTTCGGCGCGATATAAAGGGCATCTCTTGGCTCAAACCCGTTTTCAATCATTTTTTTATAGAACTTCAGCTGTTTTGCAGTATGGTATAGATAAGGAATAACAAGCTCTTTCTGATTTTTCAGCCTGTCATCAATGATTATGTTTTCTTCTATATTATCAAGAATATTATGAATTTTTTCAAAATCATTTTCTGAATTTGCTCTTTCAATTCTTGAAAAAAAAGGTTCTGTTCCTTCACATGCCCTTTCAACAGCAGAATAGACAGACTCCACATTCTGCCTTAAAGTGGAATGCCTCTTTTGCTCGCTCCATACTCTCCATGAAAGTGTGTCTGCAACCATCAGTCTTAATGCTTCATTATATTCATCTGTAAAAGCTCTCAGGCTATACATGCATTCCAAAGATTTCTCATGCAATTCTTTAGGGTCAGAAATTCTTTTTGTTTCTTCAAAAAGTTTTTTTGTTTGTTCTAATGCTTTCATAAAGCCTTTTGTGAAATCTTTTTGATATTCAATTGCAACAGGGCTGATATTCATTCCTAACTCTTTGCCTTTTTCCAGTGCATAATTAGGGAATGAAGGGTCCTTAAAAACAGTATAATGCAGATAAGTATCTCTTGGAACTTCTATTCTTTGTCTAAACATGATATTCTGTCCAATCTCTCTTGTAATCTCTGGGAATATATCAGATAAAGAATACAATTCTCTCGGGACAAATTTCCCGTTTGCATTCAATTTATCTGCTCTTACTTCTGAAGCAATAGTTGAAAGAGTATCTAATGGAAGGACAATAAACAAATCTGCAGGATTATTATAAGGGATAACTTTGTTGAAAGTTTCAACACCGCCCATCTTTCCGAATTTCTCTTTAAATTCAGCAGATAACTTCAGAACATCTTCTGATATTTTCATGTATTCTTTTAGCAATTCATCATGCCCTTTCAGGCATCCGGGAATAACAATCTCTTCTGCCAGTGTTTCTCTTCTTCTTGAACTTGTAACTAAAGAGCGGGAAGCGCATAATCCTGTCAATCCAGAATCAATCATTTTTGTTCCGTGAATACCCAAAACAACTCCGGTAAGTCCCCCTAAAGAATGCCCTCTTCCGATTCCTGTTGCTGTTTTGCTAAAAAGAATGTCCTTAAAATCCCTGTTTTCAGGATTTTCAATATCTGCTAAAATTTCCTTCTCTAATTCCGCAAAATTCATTCCATGTGAAACTAATGACTGGGAATAAGCAACAAGTTCATCCCCTCCCAGAAAATTTCTTCCATAATGTTCTTCAAAGAATTTTTTTAATTTTTCATTCTTAATATCATCTCTTGGCCAAAAACCAAGCAGGTTAACTTTCAAATCATCGTCAGTCAAGAACTCTTTCCCCTCATATTTTAGCATTATAAAACATCAGAAATCTCTTTTATAAAAATAATGGTGATAAATTATATTAAATCTTAACCTTAGAATCAGGGACCTTATCTGAATGAACATTTAACTCCCCTTTTTGAAGGCAATCCCAGCATGTATGCACAGAACCATCTGGCTCTTTCACAAATCCTGTTCCGTGACATTTAGAACATTCCGACATGTAAAAGCTACAAGACTTGCATTTTTAATATTAATTATACTTGAGAATATAAAGCAAATAAATCACCTAAAAATATTTAAACAATATTCTACAAAAACCAGTTATGGAAAAAGATATTGGAAAGATAAAAAAGAACGATACAACAGACATCATCATAAGAATTGATGATTTTGGCGGAAGAAAAGGGCTGACAATAAGAGAATTTGTAACAGGAGACAGGTATACAGGATTTACAAAATCAGGAGTTAGAATTTTATCTGAAAATTTCCAGAAATTCAAGGATATGATAAATTCTGTTTCTGAAGAAGACATGAAAGAAAGCCCTAAGGAAGAAAAAGAAGAAAGCAAACAGGAAGAAATTCCTGATTATTAAAATGCAGTCTGCAGTTAAATCAAATGTCAAAAGAGTTCTTACAAACAAAAAAGGAAATGCTGTAACCACTGAAAGAGCCAGACAATTAGGGATAAAAACAGACGTTGTATTTATCAGAAATGATGGGTATCACCTTGGGGCTCCTGAAAAATTGCGTGAAAAAGCGCGTTCTATGTTCAGGGAAGATTGGGCTAAGTTTTATGATACTCATGAAAGAATAAAAAGGCCGATTTCTGATTATCGCAGTTATTTTTCCGGAAAAAGAAATTAATTTCTCCATAACATTTAAAATCCTGTTTTTATTTAATTAATGTAATGAAAAAGAAAGTGATTGGACTGATAACAATTATCATTGTAATTGCAATCATTGCAGGCTCTGTATTTCTTATAAACAGCAAGAAACAGGAAGCTCCTGAAGAGACTGCAAAATGCATAAGGCAAAATTCAGTTTTATATACCCAATTGGGATGCCATGCCTGTGAAAACCAGGAAAAACTTTTTGGGGAAAGTTATCAGTATCTAAATATAGTGGATTGTTTTTATGAAAGCGAGAGGCAGGAATGTATTAATGCAGGAATAACTGCAACACCAACATGGGTAATCAACGGGCAAAAATATGCCGGAGTCCAGTCAGTTGAAAGATTAAAAGAACTCGCAGGATGTTAAAAACAGTTCTGTTATGAATTCTTATTCAAAACAAAACATTTAAATACCATTATGAATATATATTCATAATTAAATATAGGAGATTAAACAAAATGCCAGGACAAGATAAAACAGGACCAGCAGGATATGGACCCCTAACAGGAAGAGGTTTAGGACCTTGCGGTTGCAGAATGCGAAGAGGATTCGGCAGAGGTGATGAAAAAGGATTTGGGAGATATAATATACCTATAACCTTAACCAAAGAAGAAGAAAAGAAAATCCTTGAAGCAGAAATTAAAGACATTGATTTGGAAAAGCAAGAAATAGCTGAGAGATTAAAAGAATTAAAATAAACTTTCTTGCTTTTTTTCTTTTTTTGAAAAGATTTAAATATAAATATGAATAATAATTCATTATGGTACGCCCAAAATTGTGCAGGAGAATCAGATTTAATCCAAATGCTGTTTATTTTAAACCAAGAGGCATCCCATTAAAGGAATTAAAAGAGGTTATTTTATTGCCTGATGAATTTGAATCGGTAAAATTAATTGATTTAATGGGGATTTCACAGGAAGAATCAGCCCAAAAAATGCAGATATCACAACCGACACTTTCAAGAATATTAAAATCCGCAAGAAAAAAGATAGCAGATGCGATAATCAATGGAAAAGCAGTTAAATTAGAAAAGAATTTTAAAAAATAAGAAACTTTAATAAATAAAATGATACTTACAAAATTAATTCCTTACAATAAGATAAAGAAAAAATTGAATAAAAAAGATAAAATAGGAATTGTTTCATGCAACACCTGTGCAAGAATGTGCGGAACAGGGGGAGAGAAAGAAATGAATGTTTTAGCAGAAAAATTAAAAAAAGACGGGTATAATGTTATTGATACTGATTTAATTGGTGCACCATGCATGATTAATCAGTTAAAAAAAGAAGAATTATACGGAGATACAACAATTGTTTTAGCTTGTGTTTCAGGAATTTATAACTTAAAAAAATTATTTCCAAAGAAAAAAATAATTCCCGGACTTGAGACAGTTGGACTAGCTGCTATAGATAAAAATAATAAACCAAAACTTGTCAGGAGGTTGCAAAAATAAATGGTCTCAATTGAAGGAATAAACGGTTTAAATTTAATCAGAATAACCGGATTGGCGCTTGCTGACTCTGTAAACCCGTGCGCTCTTGCAGTGCTTGCAATGGTTCTGATGACTATTTTAATTCAGAATCCTGAAAAAAGAAAAAGAGTTTTGCTTACAGGACTTGCATTTTGCTCTTCAGTCTATGTCGGATATTTAATTTATGGAGTAATAATAATTCAGTTCTTCAGGACATTTGCAGAAGTATTAAGGGCAAATTCAGGATTTGTTTATAATGGGCTTGCAATTCTCGCTATGGTTCTTGGCGCCCTGAACATAAAAGATTTCTTTTTTTACAAGAAAGGAAATTTTGCAACAGAAATGCCAATCTGGATGCGTCCAAAAGTAAAAAAAATAATCGACAGGATAACCTCTCCTGCAGGAGCATTTGTAATTGGAATCTTAGTTACTCTATTCCTTCTACCATGCACAATAGGCCCGTATATTGTAGCATCAGGATTATTGTCTGACTTGGGAATTTTAGGAGCACTTCCTTGGTTAGTATATTATAATATTATATTTATTTTGCCAATGCTTGCAATAACATTCCTTATTTATTGGGGGTTAAGCAGAGTAGAAGATGTAACAGGATGGAAAGACAGGAACATAAGAGTTCTTCACTTGATTGCAGGAATTTTATTATTCCTAGTAGGATTAGCATTATTAATGGGATGGCTGTAAAAAATAGAATTATCTTTTTTTCTTTTTGCTCTTTTTCTTTGGTCTGGACTTTGCAAGTTTCATCATCTTCCTGACTTTTGATGATTTACTCTTTCTACTTGCTCTTCGAGAACTCTTCTTTTTTCTACCAGCACTCTTTTTCTTTTTTCTTTTCATTTGAATATAAAGCTGGACATCTGGACTCAGTGAAGAAAGTGCCTCAAGCACAAATGAATCAATCTTAACCTATCAATTTGCTTTAAAGGTTATCTTCTTCGCCCCATAAGATAAGCTTAACAAGTGCAGATTTCGTATGAAGAGTTATAGTCCAGTCTCCATATTAATAGCTGAGCACTTGACATAGGCTGTTATGATGACATCCTTTTCAGGACAACTGATTTATCCCTTCCAGCTTCTTTTATAAGGAATTCTTTTTATATAAAAGTTTTTAATCACCTGATAGTAACACCTCTAAGAATAGTTCGGCATTAGATTATTATGCCCGAACTGAACAACCAAATCAATCTCTTTTTCAAGTTTTTTGTTCAGATTAGGGATATCACAGGCGCCATAACAGCTTCCGAACCATATCAAAAATTCTGCATTTGTTTTTTCGCGGAGATAATCAGCAACTGCAGTTGCATAAGGCTTTAATCCGTCAGGAAACTGAAGCAAAACCAGTCTGGATTTGGATTTTCTCGTGACCTTTAGGTTATTAATTTCAGATATTATTTTTTCCAGCTCCAGCTCATATTTTTCCTGAATTTCTTCCACAATATTCTTTTTTTCCATAATCAACACAATTTTTGGGCTTTTTTATAGCTTTTGGGATGCAGAAAGATTTAAAAAAGATAAAGTATTTTATTGAATATTAAGAGAGGGCGGGAGAATTAGTTAAAGTTGATCTTCGGATTTACTTTGCTGACTTCGGACGCCTTCCTTCTTAATGTTTTTCTCTAACAAATAAAAATAGAATTATTGATACAAAAGCAACTGCAGAGATATAGACAAACATTGTTGTATAACTTATATCCCATAAAATTCCGGCAATCAGCCCCCCAAAAATATTTACAACTCCGATAACAAAACTGTAAAATCCCATAGCAGTTCCTTTCATATCTCCTAAGAAATCAGAGACAAAAGCTTTATGATTTGACTGAGTTATGGCATAAACAAGCCCATAAAGGATAAATAAAACTGCAAGATAAAAAAGATTCTGGAGATAAATAAAACCAAGGCTTACAGCAAAAAATAAGATATATCCTGTTAAGAGAACTTTTTTTCTCCCTATCTTATCTGAAAGAGTTCCAAAAGGCACAGCAAAAACAGCATAAACGAAGTTAAAAACAGCATAAAGAACCAGAGGAAGCAAAACACTCCCGGTTATTTCTTTTACCCTCAAAAGCAGAAATAAATACAATCCAAAATTAGCAAGGGTAAAGACAGAAACTGTAAAAATAAAATATTTCAGTCTGGAATTAAGCGCTTTAATTTCCAGAAGCGGATTTTTCCTGATTGCTTTTATTTTTGGCTCTTTAACAAAAAACAAAGGCAAAAGTGAAAATGCAGAAATTCCTGCAGCAATAAATATGATTATTTTCATATCCAAGTTCAATTTCCAAAAAAGGAAAATAACAATGATTGTTCCGATTATCCCGCCTGTAGTATCCATCATCTGATGAAAGCCAAATCCTTTTCCTCTTTTTTTAGTGGATTCTGCAATTAATGCATCTCTCGGCGCATCCCTTAACTTTCCTATTCTTTCCAGAGAAACAAAACCAATTACATACTGCCATAAATTCGCAACAGCAAGCAAAAACCTGAAAATAACTGAAAACAAATATCCGAAAAAAATAAATGGTTTTCTTTTTCCAGCTCTGTCTGAAAACCAGCCTCCAAAAAATTTAAGCAGACTTGCAAGCCCTTCTCTCAAACCGCTTATCAATCCCACTGCAACTCCGGTTCCTCCAAGAGCCGTGACATAAAAAGGAAGGATAGGAGTTATCATCTCGCTTCCTATATCATTAAAAAAACTTGAACTACCAAGCAGAAAGATATTTTTTTTCCCTCTTTTCTCTTCCATAACTAAAATTAATCGCTTTTATTTATAAATATTGGGTGCAAAACCACAGCTTTGCACAATAAGTAATTGTTGCACAAAAAGTCTTTAAGGATAAAGGGCATTAAGTATGAATGGTTGAAAAGCTTAGCACAAAGGAAGAAAGCTTGATAAAAGAGCTTTCTAAGCACGTAGGAAAGATTTCCTATGGTGTTCTTG
>MFWP01000013.1:16757-17084 GCA_001786415.1 Candidatus Pacearchaeota archaeon RBG_19FT_COMBO_34_9 | reverse complement strand
TCTTATGAAAATGTTAGGAGTTAAAGTTGAAAGGGTTGGAGGGGACGATGTTGTAGACATGAAAATGAATGGGAAAACTCTTCAATTAAAGACCCCTTACAGCAATGGAACAAAGGATGGTAAGAAGGTAGCTTTTAGTTTACATAAAACTCATGGACTTGAAAAAAGACCGCATAACCTTTACAAACCAGAAAACTTTGCTGATTTTTTAGTTGGTAAACATCCAAATGGTTCAATTATTATTTGTCCCAGAGATAAAATTCCTACAAACAAAGATTATCCAAAAAGAGAATGGAAAGAATATTTAGCTGACCCAGCTCATTTTGA
>MFWP01000013.1:15244-16702 GCA_001786415.1 Candidatus Pacearchaeota archaeon RBG_19FT_COMBO_34_9 | reverse complement strand
AATTAGGAAAGATTGTTGATTTATCTGATGAAGATATTGTTAAAACCCTACTAATGCCAGAAAATTTTAGGGTCTTGGAACAAAATCTAAAAGGGACAATAAGGGAGTGGTATTTTTTTGAAGCAGCAAAAGAAAAAGGAATAGTTTTGATAGAACCAGGAAAAGATAATACAACAAGAGCAAGAATAAAAGTTGATTTCTTCCTTAAGGACGGGAGAAAACTTCAAGTCAAAGGAAGAACAAAAAGCCTTTGTAAAAATGGAATTATAGGCGTTGAGGTTAAGGGTTCACATGGTAGAATACCACAAAGACTATACAAGAGGAAGGATTTTGATATTTTAGCAGTGGTCTTAGACCCTGGTGTTATCTCTTCTAAAAATATAAAAAATGCAAAAGAAGACGATTATAACTTCTGCATTATTCCAGTAAAAAATATCCCGTCTCACAAAAGGTCTAAGGAATGGGGAGATGATTATCTTAAAGATGTATTTTATTTCAAACCAGAAGATTATGTAATTAATGACTTTTCATTATTAAAATCTAAAAATTAGTTATTATTAATTCGTTGCCCATTTTTCTTGAAGCCTTGTTTGAATTAGCGGTATGATAACGCCAAGAGACTGGATGTAAATTTGCCCAACCATATAATTCTCTAATGCTCTTGCAATCGTCATAAGTCAAACAAAATTTGTGTTTGGTTTCTTTCAAAGCTTTTGCAAGTCTAATATGGTCTTCCTCTCTAAAAGAGTGTTTGTAAGCTCTTTTTTGGTCAGCTTCATAATAAGGCGGGTCTACGAATATAAACACATCTCCATTATTCATTTTAGGAGCCTTAATGACTTCTTCAAAATCAATGTTGGTTATTTTTATGTCTTGAAGCTTTTTACCTGCTTCTTCTATTCTGGCAGCCCACTTAAAAGGCTGAACACTTTTTTTCTCATCATAACCCCAATTTGGTAGATTCATAATGCCACCATAAGCTGTTCTGTTTATGTAAAAAAACTTAAAAGCAATGTCTAAATCAGATGTAGCATTCATTTTTTTTACCTCTTCAAATCTTTCCTTTGATGCGATTTCTTTAGATAATCTATCTGCTAAGATTTTTCTTTTGGCTGGGTCAGCTATTAATCTTAACGTAATTGTTAGCTCCTTGTCTATATCATTAATCCAATTATGTTCTGGTTTTGGCTTAGCAAAAAATACTGCTCCTCCTCCAAAGAAAGGCTCTCTATACTCTGTGTGGGGGGTTTTTTCCCAGTATTTTCTGATAAACTTTATAGCTTGAGCTTTACTTCCAACAAATCTAAATGGAGATTTTATTTTTTCTATTTCTTTTTTTGGTAAATTAAACAAAGTTTTTTGAGAGCTTTTTTGTTCCATTTTAACAGGATAATTAGTTATTACGAGTTCAAAACCTTTTTTACGCCCTCCAGCTTTCTCAGAGTTCTCTATTCTGTA
>MFWP01000013.1:0-15230 GCA_001786415.1 Candidatus Pacearchaeota archaeon RBG_19FT_COMBO_34_9 | reverse complement strand
GATATACATTTGCCCAAGAATACATTTCTCTAATCTCTGGGCAGTCATCATATGTTAAAAAGAATTTATGGCTTGTTTTTTTTAGGAGGGTAGCCAACCTAATATGGTCTTCTTTTGTAAAGGGATGGGAATAGTGGTTTTCCTGTTTAGCCTTGAAATAGGGAGGGTCTAAGAATAATAGCACTTCTTTTCCTTTTGCAGGAGCTTTAATTACTTCTTCAAAATCTAATGAAGTTATTTTTATTCCGTTTAATCTGTTTCCACAAGGTATTATTCTTTCGTGCCATCTTTCAGGAGGGAGACTTCTTTTTGGTCTATAGCCCCAAGAGGGAGACTTCATTTTACCACTAAAAGAAGTTCTATTAAGATAAAAATATTTGAAAGCTCTTTCTAAATCATTTTTAGGCTCAATCTTAGAAATTTCATTGTGTCTATCTGGTGTTGCAATTTCTTTGCTTACCATAGAAAGAAATTTCTCTTTAAATTTATCATCAGACATTATTTTGTAGGTTGTAATTAAATCAGAATCTATATCGTTTACCCAGTTGTATTTTACGGCTGCTTTGGCAAAAAATACAGAACCGCCTCCTACAAATGGTTCTCTAAACTCATCGTGAATAACCTGCTCCCAGAAGGGCTGTAGAATTTTTAAGGCGTAATATTTTCCACCAGCATATCTAAAAGGAAGCAACACCCTTTTTTCCATACTTTATAAAAATTAACTGGCTATTTATCTTTTTCTACAAAACATTATATTTTTAAACTAAAAAGCCTAAGTAGTAGGAATATTAATGGTGGAAAAGGGCTCATCTCCTTTGGGTCTCCTCATTTTGGATGGACTCCCTTGGAACGCGGGCAACGTTGCCCTTCCCACCTCAATATTAATGATTCTTGAAGTTTAAATACTTTTCTCATGATACATTTTAGCATAATTCTGTATGATGAGAAATCTTCATTAACAATTTTCCATCTAATTCTGTATGATGAGAAACGTTAGATTTAAAAATACCATACCCTTTTATAAAACATGGTTAAAAAGACGATAGAAAAACAAGATAATAAAAAGAAAGAATCTGACAAAGGTAGCCGTAAGCCCAGGACAGGTCTTCCACAAGTCAATATGATTGATGCAATAGACTATGTTAAGAAGGCTTACGAATCTACTGGAACTAACTTAAAATCCTTTGCAGGAATGGCTAAGGCAATGGGCATATCAGAAGTTTTCGCAAAAAGAGCCTTTGGAGAGCTAAAAGATTATGGATTAATAGAACAAGAAAGTAATGGATGGAAAATATCTGATTTAGGCAGGAGAGTCGCAAACGGAGAAAGGAATGCTGTGATAGAAATACTTGAAAGAAACTCAATACTTAAAACATTATACTCTGAATTAAAAGATAAAAATTATGATAGGGACTTTGTTGTGGACTACGTTAAGAAAAGAAGATTTTCATACAGCATAAATCATTCGTTAGTTGCCGATAGATTTATTTCTGCTTTGGATTATATACAAAAGCTTGGGGAAAGCGGAAAGCAAGAATTTAGTCAGAGTAATAAAAGCCCAATTCAAAATAGCTTATTCCTAAGTATAATAAAATTAAAATACGCTTTAACTCCACCCTCTAAAAAGGAGATTGCTAAGCTTGTAAAAGAATTGTCGGAGGAAGCGCAAAAAGGCAACGACGTAGTTATAAAATCTCTCACTAAACAAATGATGGATAAAAAAGAACATGAGCAGGTTCTTCATAGTCTTCTTGAAAGTTTAGTAGCAGTTATTTCTGAAAAATATCCTTCCTTTTCTTTTGAAACTGGAGAAGCCCAAGAAGAATCTTTGGAACAATAGACAATTTTCTAAGGAGAAACATTTATATACCCTTTATACCTTATTTATACATAATAATACACCTTTGGTGTATAAAGGAGAAACAAATGAGTAAAAAAATTGTTGTAACTTTGCCAGATGAAACCTACAAGTTGATGAAAAACTTGGAAGGTATGGGAAGTAAAGATGGAGAGATAGTAAGAAATCTCGTCATCTCATGGATGGCTGAAAAGTCCATGATTTCCACATCAGCAAAAGCAAAAATGAACAAGAAATAATTAAATTATGATAAGGGGAGCCCGAAGGCTCCCTGATTCACACATCCCGCAAAGAACATGGAATCAATAAAAGAACAGCAAGAAGAATATAAAAAACTAACTGAAAATGAAAATTATGGTCAGCAATGGAAAGAGTATAATGAGGCTCAAACAAAAGAGAAACTTGTATTTTACAAGTTACTTGATGAGCTTCTTAATGTAGTCCCACTTAGAAAATACACTTTTGGAAGACCAAGAAAATCCCTAAGAGACATGATTTTCTGTTGCATGATTAAAATCTATAGCAACACTTCTTCAAGGAGAATCATTTCAGATTTAGAATTAGCAAAGAAGGCTGGTTACATAAGAGATGTTCCACATTTCAACACGCTATTAAATTACTTTGACGATTCTGGTATGAGAATAATTTTGGACTATCTTATTGGACTTTCTGCACTTCCATTAAAACAAGTAGAAAAGTTCTTTGCTATAGACTCAAGCGGTTTTGGAACTGGAAGATTTGATAGATGGGTTGATGTTAGAAATGATTTTGGAGCAAGAGCAAGAAAAGGATATATGAAAGCCCATATCTGCTGTGGTGTCAAAACCAACATAGTAACAAGTCTCCAAGTTACGAGGGGTATTGTTGGAGACTCAACAATGTTTAAAGCATTAGTTGATGATACTTCAGAAAAATTTTCTATGAAAGAAATTTCTGCCGATAAAGCATATTCCTCAAGAGAAAATCTTGACCTTGTAAATAGCATAGGGGCAATGCCCTACATTCCTTTCAGAAGCAATGTAAGAGGAAAAGCAAAGGGCTCCCCAACATGGGCTAAGCTTTACAAGCTATATGCAGAGAATTATCTTGAATTTGCAAGCCACTACCATAAGAGAAGCAATGTAGAATCAACCTTTTCAATGATTAAAAGAAAGTTTGGTGACTCTTGTAGATGTAAGACTGAAAGAAGTCAGCATAATGAAATAAGGTGCAAAGTCTTGGCTCACAATCTCGTGGTTTTAGTCCACGAAATCTTTGAATTAAAAGTGGAGGTGGATTTCAAGGGTATAGCAAAAAAGCATCCTGCACAAAAAGTGATATAGTTAATGTGCAAAGCCCAAAACCACGGGAAAATTTAAATAGAACTATCATAATCCCCCATATATGCTAACTCATAAACAAAAAATTGAGAGAATTGTCAATCAGTTAAAAGAACACAAGGGCAATGAACCGGTTTCATTTAAGAAAAAAACCGTTTCTCATCAGGTTCCAAAACCGCAGGATAAGACATATTCTGACAAGAAGATAGATATAAGCAATTTAAATGAAATAATAAGCATAAATCCTGAGGAAAAAATCTGCATAGCAGAACCGGGTGTAACTTTTATCAAGCTTGTTAATGAAACAATTAAATACAATCTTGTTCCAATGACTGTGCCTGAACACAAAGATATAACAATAGGCGGAGCAGTTGCCGGATGTTCAATAGAATCAATGTCTTACAAATACGGCGGGTTCCATGATAGTTGCTTGGAATATGAAGTAATATCTGCAAAGGGAGATGTAATCACCTGTTCTCCCGATAAAAATAGTCTTTTATTTCAGATGATGAATGGAACATTCGGGACTCTTGGGATAATTTCAAAACTTAAGTTTAAGCTAATATCTGCAAAACCTTTTGTGAAAGTGGTATATGAAAGATATAACAACCTCGAAGACTACATGTCAGCAATCTGGGAACATTTCAAAAAGAGAGATATTGATTTTATAGACGGCATTATTCATTCTCCGGCAGAATGTATACTTTGCCTTGGGAATTTTGTTGATGAAGCTCCATATACCCACAGTTATAACTGGACCCGTGTTTATTATCTAAGCACTAAAAACAGGGAAGAAGATTACATCAAAACAATTAATTATTTTTACAGGTATGATAAGGGAATTACAAGTACGCATCCAAAATCTTTCTTAGGCAGGCTTTTATTTGGTAAATTTATGGGTTCTACAAATACACTAAGAATAGCTGAAAAATTTCATTCATTAATTCCTCCTGAAAAAATTCCGATGATTATTGACTTGTTTATACCATTCTCCAAAGTAAAAGATTTTATGAATTGGTATGAAAAAGAAATTAATTATTTTCCCTTATGGTGTGTTCCGTATAGAAAGATGCAGGATTACAAATGGATATCTTCTTCTTTTTTTAATAAGATAAAAGACGAATTATTTCTGGACATTGCAATTTACGGAATGAAAAAGAAAGATGACAGGAATTATTACAGGATGATTGAGGAAGAATTGATGAAAATCGGCGGTTTAAAAACGCTTATATCAACTAATTATTATTCTGAAAATGAATTCTGGGAAACATGGAATAAAGAGAATTATTACAAAATCAAAAAGATAACAGACCCTGATAATATCTTCAGGGATTTATATGAAAAAACATGCAAGGCATCAAGAGGACTTGGCAGATAAATCAAAAGCCTTTTAACCCGATTCGATTTCTTATCCCTATGACAAATAATCAAATCCGCCAGCCAATCTGCACAATCTGCGGACATGTTGACCATGGGAAAACCAGCATTCTGGATTTTTTCAGAAAGAGCTCTCTTCAGGAAACAGAAGCAGGAGGAATAACCCAAAAAATCTCCTTCACCCTGTATCCAAAAGAGCAGATTGAAAAAAATTTTCCTATACTTGCAAAAAATAAAATCAAACTGGAAATTCCCGGAATTCTTTTCATTGATACTCCCGGACATGCTGCTTTTACAAATCTTAGGAAAAGAGGAGGAAGCCTGGCAGACCTGGCAATTCTTGTAATAGACATCAATGAAGGAATAAAGCCCCAGACAGCAGAAGTAATCCAGATTCTGAAAAATAATAAAACTCCTTTTATAATTGCATTGAATAAAATTGATAACATCTCCGGGTTCAGGACAAACAAGAGCCCTGAAATAAGCCTTCAGAAAAATATTGAATCACAGCCCATAAATGTCAAATCTGTTTTTGATGAGAGATATATGACAATTTCAGGAGCTTTTAACAGCCATGGATTTGATGCTAATTTATTCTATAATATAACAGATTTTACAAAAAAGATTGCCATGGTTCCGTGCTCTGCAAGAACAGGCGAAGGAATGGATGAACTTATGATGATGCTTTGCGGTTTAAGCCAGAAATATCTCACAGAGAGATTAAAGCTTGGAACAGATGCAAAAGGAGTTATACTTGAAGTAAAAAAAGAAAAAAATAATGATTATGCAGAAGCAGTTTTATATGACGGGGAACTGGAAAAGAGCGATGAAATTGCAGTTGCAAATATTGAAGGAAACCCGATAATAACAAAAGTCAGGGTCATTGAAGAAATTGAGCCTTTAAGCATTAAATTCAGGACAAAAGAAAAAGTTCATGCAGCAACAGGATTAAGAATGCAGTTCAGCGAGAGATTTGACATTCTCCCAGGCATGCCATTCCTGGCATATAAAGGAAATGAGGAAAAAGTAAAGGAGATTTTCAAAAAAGAACTTACAGAAAATATCAGGACAGACAAAAAAGGGATTATTGCAAAAGCAGATTCTCTTGGAAGTCTGGAGGCTCTTTTAGTCTTGTTAAGGCAAAGCAACATCCCTATTCTTAAAGCAGGAATCGGAAACATAAACAAAAATGATTTCTCAAATGCAAAGGCAAATCTTGAGATAGATGAAATGGATGCAATAATCTTGGGTTTTAATGTATCAATAAATGAAGATGCAAAAGAGCTGTTTGCTGAAAACAAGTCAATAAAGGTCCTGATAGATGAAGTCATTTACAAGCTTATTGAAAATCTCATAAAACTCAGGGATGAGAAAAGAAAAGAAATAGAAAAGAGAAAACTTATGGAACTTGCAACTTTATGCAAGCTGAAAATTCTGCATCAGTATGTTTTCAGGAATACAAAGCCTGCGATTTTCGGAGTGAAAGTTGAAGCAGGGAAACTTACCCCAACAACTAATTTCATGAATGAAGAAAATGAGGATATTGGAAGAATAAAAAATATTCAGTCAGAAAAGGAGTCAGTAAAAGAAGCTTTTGAAGGAATGGAAGTTGCAATTTCAATTCCCGGAGTTAATTTTGAGAGACAGTTAAAAGATAGGCAGTTTTTGTATTCTGATATTGGTGAAAAACAATTCAAAAATTTCAGGAAGAACAAGGATTTGCTTTCCCAAAGCGAGATAAAACTTCTCAGCGAGATTGCTGATATAAAACGAAAGAAGAGCGAAGCATGGGGGAAATAAAGATTTAAAAACCATTTTCCCAATTTATAATCAAGCGATAAGGTGTCTTACAATGCCATTCAAAATAAACATATCAGAAAAATCAGGAAAAACCTATCATTTAGAATCAGATAGCGAAGAATTAGTTGGAAAAGAGCTTCATAATAAAATTGAAGGAAAAGACATATCTGCAGACTTAAACGGTTATGAGTTTGAAATAACAGGTGCAAGCGATTCTTCTGGTTTTACAGCAATGGAAAATGTTGAAGGAATAGGATTAAAAAAACTCCTTCTTGGGTTTGGAAAAGGCATGCATAAGCGTCCGAGAAAAGAAGGGAAAAAGAAAGTTTCAAATTTCAAGCCTAAAGGACTGAGAATGAGAAGAACAGTAAGGGGAAAAATAATCTCTCCTGCAATTGTGCAGATTAATCTTAAAATTCTTAAAGAAGGAAACAAAAAGCTTTCTGAGATTTTTCCAGAGCAGAATTTGCCGAAGGAAAAGCCAGCAGAGGCAAAGCCTGCTGAATAAACCTCTGCTACATAACTCTTTTAAAGATAATTTTTTCTAACATAAAATGCTGCCAAAAGAATTTAACCTGGATAATTTGGATAATGGAATAAGAGGACTAGTTATAACTCTAAACAGGATTCCTGAAATTAATAAAAAAACAACTATTTATGGCCCAACATCATGCGAGGGGCATATAGGAGAGTACAAAAATGGAAATCCTTATTCAACAAAAGACGGATGGATTTTTTTTTATAAACCAGCAAAGAAGAGAAAAGATTTGATTGGAAGGATAAATCAATTTTGTATAGAATTTCCCTATTTTAGCATTTCAGACAGGGAAATGGAAGAATTTGACTTTTTGCGAGCCGGATTAAATCCAGACCAAACTGAAAAATTTAGTTCTTATGAAATAATAGGAAGTTTTTGGTCTGACACAGGATACATGGATAATTTCAGATTTTTAGAAGAAGATGCAAGATTAATAGAAAAAGCCCGCATAAGAAAAAAAGAATTGGTTTCTGGCTGGAATGAACTTGATTCAAGAATAAAAGATTATATTGCCAAAAACATAAAAAAAGACATAGAATCGCTTCCTTATATGGAAGAGAAAAACAGGACAAAGGGATTTGTAATTCCTGTTTGCCCTCGTTGCATGTTTCAATAACCCAAACCTTTTTTAATGAAGCCATTTTCAGATTTCTATGAATAAAGAAACTCAAATCCCTGAACTGAATGTCGGAGTTGTGGGGCATATTGACCACGGAAAAACTACTCTTTTAGCCAAGCTGACAGGAAAATTTCCTGACACTCATTCAGAAGAACTGAAGAGGGGAATCACAATAAAACTCGGCTATGCTGAAATGACAATCTACAAAGAAGGAAATAATTACAACAATAAAAAAGGGACTCCTGCAAGATATATCAGTTTTATAGATGCGCCAGGACACGAAATGCTCATGGCAACCATGCTTTCAGGCGCTGCAATTATAGATGCTGCAGTTCTTGTCATTGCTGCAAATGAAGGGATAAAGCCCCAGACAAGAGAACACTTCATTGCTCTCCAGGCAAAAAAGATAAAGAATATAATAATAGTGCAGAACAAGATTGACTTGGTAACAAAAGAGCAGGCAGTAAAAAATTATCAGGATATAAAAAATTTTGTCAAAGGAACAATAGCAGAAAATGCTCCTATAATTCCAATATCTGCCCAGCAGGAAATAAATATTGACAGATTAATTGAAGAACTTGCAAAGCTTGAAATTCCAAAAAGAGATACTGAATCAAAGCCAATTTTCCTGATTGCCAGAAGTTTTGACATAAACCGCCCAGGAACTCCTGTTGAAAAACTGCACGGAGGTATCTTGGGAGGAATTTTGAAAAAAGGAAAATTAAAAGTTGGAGATGAAATTGAAATCAAGCCTGGATTAATGATAAAAAAAGCAAATCAGCAAACTTATCATAGCCTGACAACAAAAATTCTTTCTCTTCACAGAGGAAACCAGTCTGTAAACGAACTAACTCCAGGAGCAAGCATATCAATTGAGACAGAATTGGATACAAGCCTGACAAAAGCAGATTCTTTATCAGGATGCGTTGCAGGGCTGAAAAATGAACTTCCTGAAATAACTTACAAAGTAAAAATAAAATCGCAATTATTCAGGGAGGTTTTGGGAATTTCAGAGCACAAGGAAGTTTCTCCTCTTAAGACAAAGGAAATGCTCATGCTTAGTATAAACACCACAATCACAGTTGGAACAATTGAAAAAATAAGCAAAGATGAAATTGAACTATTCCTTAATATTCCGATAGTTTCAATCAAGGGAGATAATGTAGGAATTGCAAGAAATGTCAGCGGGCACTGGAGATTAATTGGATTTGGCGAAATTGTATAATTTGAAAAAGATTTATAAATTATAATTCTTATAAATAAACATGAAAAAATTGATGGTATTTATCACAATAAGTTTATTATTAATAGGTTTCTTGGGATTAATATCTGCTAAAAATTCTTTGGGTATAACTGCAAGTGCTATAAATAACAATAGCGAAGACGGAAATGGCGGACAAAACCAGGAAGGAATTGACAGCAATGAAAATGGTTCCGGAAATCAGGTTCAGGCAAATGCTGAAACACAAAATAGGGGTGAAGAAACAGAATTAGAAATACAAAGCAGAATAAGAGAAAGAGCAGGTAACCAATTAACAGATGAACAAATCAGAAGAATATTCACATACAGAAACAGGATAAAGAATCAATATGCAAATCAGTCAGAATGCCCTAATAATTGCACCTGCACAGGAAGCGCAACAAAATGCTGGTTAGAAGATGGAACAAGAGAAATGACAGTTACTGCAGGAGAATCAGGAAATGTAATCATACAGGTTAAGGGTGTGGATGGAACAACAAAAGTTACATTATACAAAACAGAAGACGGAAAACTTTATGCAGTTAGTAAAGATAATGAAACAAAGAGAATAAAACTTTTGCCGGACCAGGTTCAGGAAAAGATAAGAGAAAAATTACAAAGACAATTGGAAAATGGAGAGATAGTTCTTAATGAACAGGGGATTTATGAATACAGGGCACAAAAAAGAGCAAGATTATTTTTTATATTTTCTGTAAGAGAAAGAGTTCAGGCAGAACTTGACCCTGAAACAGGAAAGCTCATACAGGTAAGAAATCCATGGTGGGGCTTTTTGGCAAAAGATGAAAAGGCAGAGCCAGTACTAGGAGCAAGCTGCGGAACAGTAACACCAGGAGAAAATGATGCTTGTTGCCAGAATAAAGGATATGATTTCTGGAATTCTGAATCAGAAGAATGCGAGTTTAACGCAGAAGATTAATGATAAATTGATTAAAAAGGTAAACCATCATCTACCTCATCTTTAGGATAATCCATAATTGCTAGTTTTTTCTTATTTTTTAAGAATTTATTTTGATATTTTCTTTGAATTCTATCAAAGAGTACCGGTTTTTCTCCTTTAAGATTATCATAATAATTATAGATTAATTCTTCCCATTCCCCAGGAAAGTAGGAAACTATTCTCCCTTGAGATGCTTCATCATCAGCCTCATAACGCAGGACCAAATCTTTTTTTTGCCAAAGAAAAATAAATTCAGGTCCATCACAATGTAACCCTATAGAGATTATTAAATCGCTGATTTTAAAATTATAGAATAAATCAATATCAAAAGGTTCTTCTTTTAATAGTTTGTAATTTAGGGCTTTAGTTTTTTTAAAAACAATTGTTTTAATCTCCTTAACTAATTGGTCTATTGCCATATATTTCTTCAAAAGATTAGATATATAAATTTATTCACTAAATATTTATAACTCCCTCTTTCTCTAAAAACTAATGCTAGTATATTCTCATTCAAAGCTTGAGACATTTGAAAAATGCAGGCTGAAATACAAATACAGATACATAGATAAAATCGTCCCGAAAATTCCGAAAAGCATAGAGGCTTATCTTGGAAGCATGGTTCATGAAGCGCTTGAATGGCTTTACATAAAAGTGATGGAAAGAAAAATTCCAACAGTAAATGAATTGATAGATTTTTTTTCTGAAAAGTGGATTGAGAATTTTTCTCCTGATATTCTTATAGTAAGAAAAGAAAAGATAACGCAGGATTATTTTAATATGGGAATTGAATTCCTTGTCAATTATTATATGAAAAATCAGCCTTTCACAGATAACACAATAGCAATAGAAGAAAGAGTTGAAATCAATTTTGATGAAGAAAGAAAAATAATAGGCTATGTGGACAGGCTTGTTCATAATTTAAACAGGAATGAAATAGAAATTCATGATTACAAAACAAGCGCAAGTCTTTTGTCCAGGGAAATTATGGAAAACAGCAGGCAGCTTGCTTTGTATTCTCTTGCAATAAAAGAAATGTACGGAAAAGACAAGAACGTCTCAATGGTTTGGCACTTTCTCGCGCATGACATGAAATTCTCTCTAAGCAGGACAAATGAGCAGCTGGACAAGCTGAAAAAAGAAGTTATAGAATTGATAGATGAAATAGAAAATACAAAAGATTTTCCTGCGAATAAATCACGCCTGTGCGACTGGTGTGAATACAAAGATATCTGCACAGCATGGAAATAATTACAAAGAACTGCAGATTCTTCTGATTTCCAGGTTATAATTTCTCAAAAAGAAATTATCAGAATTTAGCAGTTTAACAGAATAATTATCTTCATAACAGGAATCAATAAAACATAATGGAAAATAAGATTCTTTTTCAGGATTTTTTATTTCTATATAAATAAAAGAGTCAGATTCAGGTTTAAAAATTTTAAACCTCTGGAGTTTTAATTTTTTTATTAATTTTTCTATCTGTATTAAAGAAAGATTATCCCTGATTCTTTCACTCGCCATTGTAAAAACTATTCTCCTTCTCCATTCTCCTGAACCCGTATCAAATCAGTAACATAATCCCCCTCATGAAGCTTTACCATCCTGACTCCCTGTGCTGCTCTTCCCATGACTCTTATGTTTTCAAGAGAAGTTCTGATCACCATTCCTTTTCCGGTTGTGATTATTATGCTGTCCTTGTCATCCACAGAAATTGTTGAAACAACATCTCCTGTTTTTTCGCTTACTTTCAGATTGATGACTCCTTTCCCTGCCCTTGCTGTTTTCCTGTAATCGCTCACAGAAGTTCTTTTTCCATAGCCATTCTTGGTGATTGTCAATATTGCCTCTGTATTTAAAATTCCAAGACTTACAACTTCATCATCTCCGTCCATCTTTATCCCTGTAACGCCATAGCTTACCCTCCCGCTTTCTCTGACATCATCGCTGTTAAACCTTATTGCTTTTCCTTTTTTGGTTGCAAGAGAAACTTCCTGATTCTTTTTAACAACTTCAACACCTATTAATGAATCAGAATTATCTGCAGGAAGATTAATTGCCCTTATGCCTGATGCTCTTGGCTTTGAAAATTCAGATAAAGAAATCTTTTTTACAATTCCTTTTTTTGTTGCCATGAATAAATCATCCTCAAAACTTTTGACAGAAATTACATTTGTAATAATCTCGTCTTTTAATCCCAAAAGATTGATTATTGCCTTTCCTTTACTGTATCTCTCTGCTTCAGGAATATCATAAGCCTTCAGCCACAAAACTCTTCCCCTCGAAGTAAAAAACATGAGATAATCATGGGTTGAACAGACAATAAGCTGTTTTACAAAATCTCCTGTTGCGAGATTGCTTCCGATAACTCCTTTTCCCCCTCTTCTCTGCTCTTTATAAGACTTGGTGTCCATTCTTTTGCAGTATCCCTTGTCAGTTATTGTAACAACAACCTCTTTTTCCTGAACCAGGTCTTTCTCTGAAATTTCAGAAATCCTTTTCAGGACATTTGTTTTCCTGTTATCGCCGTATTTATTTTTCAGCTCATTTACTTCCTTGACAATAATTTTCAGGACTTCCTTGATATCTGCAAGAATTTTTTCAAGTTCGGCAATTTTTTCCTTAAGTTCTGCCTGCTCTTTCTTTAATTTATCATGTTCAAGAGAAGTCAGCTGCTGAAGTTTTGTTTCAAGAACAGCCTGCGCCTGTTTCCTGCTCAGTTCAAATTTCTTTATCAGCCCTTCAAGAGCTTCAGTTGCATTTTTTGATTTTTTGATTAAATCAATGACAGCATCAATATTCTTCAGTGCAATCAGCAAGCCATCAACAATTTCCAGCCTGTCTTTGGATTTTTTCAGTTCAAACTTTGTCCTGTTAGCAATAATTATTTTTCTGTACTTTACATATTCTTCAAGAACATTTCTCAGGTTCAGGATTCTTGGCTGTCCTCCGACTAATGCAAGAAAATTAACATTAAAGCTGTCCTGCAATCTTGTATATTTATATAGGGAATTAATTACAAAATCAGGGCTTGCTCCTTTTCTTAATTCAAGGACAATTCTTATTTTTCCTTTTGAACTTTCATCCCTTAAATCAGAAACATCCTTGATTTTTTTGTTCTGAATTAAATCAGCAATCTGTTCAACAAGAATAGTCTTATTCAGCATATACGGAATTTCTGTCACAACAATTGCATCTTTATTTTTTAGCTTCTCAACAGAGGTTCTTCCCCTTACAAGAAGTTTGCCTTTTCCTGTCTTGTATAATTCAAGCATGTCTCCTGAAACGCTTCCGCCTGTAGGAAAATCCGGAGCATTGATTATATTGCACAATTCCTCAATTGTTATTTCAGGATTTTTAATATAGGCAATAATTCCGTCGCAAACTTCTCTTAAATTATGCGGGGGAATATTTGTAGCCATGCCGACTGCAATTCCTGATGCGCCGTTAAGAAGCAAGGCAGGAAGTTTTCCTGGAAGTAAATCCGGCTCTTTAAGTGAATTATCAAAATTCGGGCTGAATTTTACAGTTTCTTTTTCTATATCTTCCAGAAGTTCATTTGCAATTCGCATTAATCTTGCTTCAGTATAACGATATGCAGCAGGAGGGTCTCCATCAATGCTACCAAAATTTCCCTGCCCAAAAACAAGAGGGTATCTTAAAGAAAAATCCTGAGCCATTCTTACCAATGCGTCATAAACAGCAACATCACCATGCGGATGGAATTTACCGATGACATCCCCGACTACTCTTGCACATTTTTTTGTCTGGCTTCCCGGCTTTAACCCCATCATATACATTGAATATAAAATTCTTCTCTGGACAGGCTTCAGTCCGTCTTCAACTGTGGGAATTGCTCTTGAGACAATAACTGACATGGCATAATCAAGATATGCCTTTTTCATCTCTTCAGATACTTCTACAGGAATTACTCCTTTTTCATTCTCTTCTATTGGTTTTTGTTTTTCTTCTGTCATTTTATGTATATATCTTCATTAATTTATTTAAATAATCAGTAAGAGGTTTTCTCCAATCATCTTCTAATTGAGTTTTGATTAATTTTATTATCTCTCTATGTTCTATTGATAAATTCTTTTTCTCTAATTCTTTACATTTAGCTAAAATATCAAAATCAGAATCTGTTGATAAAACATATTCTTTTCTTTCTTTATCTGTTACTTTAAGTTTATTAGTCAATTTATTCTTCCTTTCATTAAGAATTTTTTGATATTCTTTATCTTTACTTAAGATTTCTCTTAATTTATCCTCCCTATATCCTTGATTTACATAAAAGTCTTCAATTTCTTGCATGGTTTTCATTTCATGCAACCTCCTCCCCTTTCTCATCTAAATATTTCATGAATTGCTCTTCGCTTAATTCTTCTTCTTCAACATCTTTTCCTTTCCATTTGCATTTCTTGCATTCCCATTCCTTTGCTCCTTTGCCTTCTTCTCCTGTAAGGACAACACCAACATCATAGCTTCCGCATTTGGGGCATTTTCTAATCTTGAATGTTTTTCCCTTTTCTTTCTTGTTCTTTATTCCCTTTGCCTTAGCATACTCTGCAGGAGAGTCATATCCTTCTTTTATCCAGTCGGGTGTTGCTAATTTTGATTTTCCCATTTTATTTCTTAACCCTCCCATAATCATCTTCTAATCTTACAATATCATCTTCATCAATAATCCCTGTTGATGTTTCCAATATTTTTACTAAACCTTCATTTGTAATTATTCTATGTCTGCGTAATCTTGGAATTAAATATTTATCCCCTTTTTTAGCAAGAGAAATAGTATTTCCTATTCTTACTTCACATTTTCCTTCAAGTATTTCCCATTCTTCATCCCTGTTATTATGATATTGTAGACTTAGTTTTGAATATGGATTAACTGTAATTATTTTTGTTTGCTTTGTTATTTTGTAATTGCCCCAGGGCCTGATATTTTCTTTCATTTTATATGTCTAAATTTGTCTCCTTATGTTCAATTTATTGAGTATAGTGATGTAAATCATTTTTTAAATATCAAGATTTGCTTCTCTTGCATTTTCTGAAATAAATGTTTTTCTTGCCTGAACATCATCTCCCATCAGCATTGAAAAAGTTCTGTCAGCTTCAACAGCGTCTTCTACAAATATTCTTTTTATTTTTCTTGTTTTAGGATTCATTGTAGTTTCCCATAACTGCTGGACGCTCATTTCTCCAAGTCCTTTAAAACGTGTAACATTTCCTTCTTTAGTATCAAGTTTCTCGAGTATTTTTTTCAGCTCCTCTTCAGAATAGACATAATAATCTTTATTTTTTCTGACTCTGAATAAAGGAGGAAGAGCAACATAAATATTTCCGTTTTCAATCAATTTCGGCATAAACCTGAAAAAGAAAGTAAGAAGCAAAGTCTTGATGTGCTCTCCGTCAACATCTGCATCGCTCATGATTATTACCTTATTATATCTCAGTTTTTCAATATCAAACTGTTCTCCTACTCCTGCTCCTGTTGCAGTTATTAAATTTGCAATTTCCTCGCTTG
>MFWP01000012.1:30562-35674 GCA_001786415.1 Candidatus Pacearchaeota archaeon RBG_19FT_COMBO_34_9 | reverse complement strand
TCCATTTATCAACAATTCTTCCTTTTTCTTCTAAATCTTTTCTAACTTTTAATTCAAACCTCGCTCCCTGTGCCCGTGATAATCCCCCCTCTTTAATTTTTGATTTTTTTTTAGATTTTGGAATCCCCCTTTCCCAAACAGTTTCATAATTTTCTGGGTCTCCTGCTTCCCTAATCCTCTTCATAATCTCTTCTTTATGCTCTTTTTCCACTCTCTCCATAAAAAGGTTAATAAGAATAAGTTTATATTTTTTTATACAAGAGAAATAGCATCATGTTTGCATGCTTCCACACATGCCCCGCATTCAATGCATTTTTTTGCATCAATAATAACTTTATCTTTTCTTGATAATGCTCCTACAGGACATGCTTCAACACACCCAATGCAAGCACCTCCGCAGGCACAACTTGTGCATTTTCCATTTTTCCAGCAGCATTTTTTATAATCAATCTTTATTGGCATATTTTTATTTGAAAAAGTTTATTTATAAATTTTTATATCCCAATAAATCTGTTAATTATTTTTATTTTATTAATTAATGAAAAAGAGCAGGATAATTCGGTTTATTAAAAAAAATAATCTTACTATTTTTCCTCTTTTGATAATTATATTTTCGCTTTTGTGGAATTTGGACAGATATTTTCCTATTTGCTCTTATAGGATAATCTCTTTAATTATTGCAATTATACTTGAGGTAATTATACTATTCAAAAAATTGTAACAAAATTTATAAACCTTTCTTGTAATTTATGAAGATGACAAAAGAACAAACAGATCAAACTGCTGAACAAACAGCAGAAGAACAGCAACAGGGAGAGACTCCTGAAGCTGAAAAAAACGAAGAAGAACAGCAGGAAGCAGAGTCTAAAGCTGAAACAAATGAAGCTTCTTCAGAAGAACAACAAAATTAAACTGATACATTTTGTTGACAAATTTTTTTATCAGGGCAAGGGGGGTGGGTTTTTTTATTTTTACAGAAGCTGGAGAAGATTATCTCTCTTCCTTTGAACGTGCCCATAAAACAGGAATATAAAGAAACCTTAAAATTACTTCCAGCACAACTATAAAGATTAAATAATAGACTGCTGTATTAAAAAATTCAGGAATTTGTGTGATTCTGCTTATATTTCCCCCGATATTAATGAACCCTGGAGTTAGAATTGCAACTCCTAATAATGTAAGTGGGATAAGTTTTGCAAGGTCTCTTGATAAATCTTCCTTGAAATAGGCGCATATTCTTATTGCAGAAATCATCCCTGCACATATAAGCATGACATTCACTATTTCAAGTTCCTTTGCAAGAATTATTATAAAAATTGAAAAAATTGAAAACCAGATGAATATTACAATTGGAGAGATTATCATAAATTCAAAAATATAAATGGTAACACGAAGAAATTTTACCAATCCCTCATGTTTGTATACATTGTATTTTTTTAAATCAAGTTTGAGAACATCTTTTTCTGCTAAGAATCTGTAGAACAGCCATATAAACATACCATATAATGCAATACCCATTGATATGAAAAATAATGGGGGGGCAAATTTAAGCCCTTCAGGAAGAATACTTATCAGTTCATTATACGAATCTTTTATACTGGTTATTAAAGTTATTTCTGCCATATTACAAATCCCTCGCCTGAAGAGTTCTTCTCTTGTTTTCTCTTGCTCTCTTAATTGCATCACTCAGCAAATTTTCAACCTTTCTTTCTAATGCTGTTTCAACCTCATCAGCAACGCTTGAGATAGAGTTCTCTTTGTCAAGCTCTTTTACTAGCGGACGAATATTTGATTTAATTATAAGTCCCATTTTTTATTATTCCTTTTTCATGAAAGGAAACAATATAACATCTCTTATTGATGGTTGGTCTGTCAAAAGCATTACAAGCCTGTCAATTCCCATGCCAAATCCTGCTGTAGGAGGCATTCCTGTTTTTAATGCAGCAAGAAAATCCTCGTCCATCGGCATTGCTTCACTGTCTCCTTTTTGTTTTAGCTTAACTTGCTCAATAAGTCTTTGTTCCTGATCTATCGGGTCATTCAGCTCATCATATGCCTTTATTATTTCTGTCCCATTGACAATCAGCTGGAAAGTATTGATAAATCTTGGATTTTTTTCATTTCTCTTAGCAAGAGCAATCATCTCAACAGGATAATGTGTCAGAAAAGTCGGCTGAATAATGCTTGGTCTTGCAACTCTTTTGTAAAGCTCATCAAGCAAGGCTCCATAATGCTTTGCATGTTTTATATTTACATCCAGTTTTTTCTTCTCAATCTCTTTTTTCAGCTTTTCAAAATCATCAGATTTCTCAATATCAATTCCTGTCTTTTCCTTAATGAGCTCCTGGAATCTCATTTTTTTTATTGACTTAAAATTAAGTTTTATTCCCTGATATTCTACAGCAGAATCAAGTTTCAGCTTTTTGAGCAATTCTTTTATTAATTCTTCAGCCATTTCCATAAGCTTTTCGTAATTTGCATATGCATAATAGAATTCCAGCATTGTGAATTCAGGGTTATGAGCCTTGTCAATTCCCTCATTCCTGAAATTTTTGCAGATTGTGAAAACCCGGTCAAATCCTCCTGCGACAAGTCGCTTCAGATATAATTCAGGGGATATCCCCAAAAATAAATTCATATCAAGGGCATTGAGATGCGTGATAAATGGCGTCGCTGATGCTCCGCCGTAAACCGGCTGAAGAATCGGAGTTTCAACTTCAGCAAAATCTCTTTTCTTCAGGAATTCCCTTATTGTGTCAATGATGATTTCTCTCCTTTCAAAAATTTTTTTTACTTCAGGATTTACAGCTAAATCGAGATATCTCTTCCTGTACCTTTCTTCCTTGTCCTGCAAGCCATGAAATTTTTCAGGCAATGGAAGAATTGCCTTGCTTAGAATTTCAATCTTTTTTACAAGAATTGAAATTTCCCCTGTTTTTGTTTTGATAATCTCCCCTTCAGCTCCTGCGAAATCTCCTGTATCAAGGTATTCTTTAAAAAAATCAAAAATCTTTTCAGGGGTTTTTCCTTCCTGAAAAACCAGCTGGATATCTCCCGAATAATCCCTGAGTTTTGCAAAAGAAATTTTTCCCAAATCCCTTTTTGTAATCATCCTTCCTGCAGTAGTTACTTTTGCCCCAATCTTTGATTTGATGCATTCAGAAACAGAATTTTTCTTATCGAACTTATTAGGATAAGGATTTATTTTTCTTTTCTCAAGTTCTTTTATTTTTTTCAGCCTCTCTTCTATTATCTGCTCCTCGCGTCCCATGATTTTAATAATAAGATTTAGTTTTTATATTTTTAGTCTCGGTTAGAGAAAATATCAATAGGAGATGTTAAGAACCTTGGTTCTTATTAGTAAGATTTATTAATATAATTTTATTATATTAATCATGAAAAAAAGAGGGATTAAGAGATTATTAAAAAAAGAGATGAAATCTGATGCTAAACACAAGGGCATATGCGGAGGAGGAGTTTATTTTCTCGGATTTATCGGAGCACTTGTTTATAACATACAAAATGCAACATCTTTCTGGTATGGAGTTTTAGGGGTGGTAAAAGCTATTGCCTGGCCTGCATTTTTGGTATATAAATTATTGAACCACCAGAATTAATTTTATTTCTTGGGAAGATTTATTAAGAAATAGATTATCAAGAGAGATATGAAAAAGTTAGTTTTTTTTGGAATATTAATTTTATTGATTAGTTTAACTTTTATTCAAGGGGCAAATTATCCTGTCTCCTTACCATCATCTATGGCTGGAATGACTGGAGAAATTTATATTTATTCTGAAACATATCAAAAACCTATTTGTAATGGTTGTGAAAAGGATAATAAATGTTATAATATCGGAACAAGATTGACAATCCCTTACCCAGATAATGGAGAATTATCTATTAGTGGGGGAAAATCTTTAGTTATAGATGGTTACATGATTAGTGTTATTATTTTTAGCAATACTCAAGTGCAGTTTACTATTACTTCATCAGATGGAACAAAAATAACAGATAAAATGAATAAAGGAGATATAGAAAAAATTTTTGGTGGGAAATATATTATAGTTAAAGAAATAAAATATAATAATTATGATGGTGAGGAATCTTCTGTTAAGTTTTCTATTAGGGGGGAATCTTATAAATTAGGTTTATCTTGGAGAAATGAAAATTATTTTTATTGTGGAAGAGATGAGGTGTTTGTCTCACAAAAGATAACAGGGGAAATTTGTGAAAATGATTTTGAATGCCAGAGTAATAAATGTTATGATAGAAAATGTGAACAGAAGAGAGGGATTAAAATAACAAAAATTTATGGGGATAATACTTATATTATAGAAAATCTGTTCTTTCATCATAATGAAACTTTTTATTTCAGAGGATTAAATAAAGATTATTCAATTGGTTTTGGAAAAACCAATACTGATTTTTTGGTTTTTATTAATGATAAAACTTATGATTTTAAGAATAAAACTTTCATTTTAGATAAAAATTCCCAATTTATTCTAAATAATCTCTTATTTGAGGAGAGTATTCCAAGCGTGAATATAACTTTTATTGAAAGCAAAAATCCAATTGATAATTCAACAAAACTTTTAGAAGATTTATCCAAAAATAAAGAGGAAATTAATAACAACCCCCTGCAAGAAGAGATTTCTGTTTCAATAACTGGAGATGTGGTTGGAGAGAATAAAAAACCGAACTTTTTTGAGAGATTATTAAATTTCTTCAAAAATCTGTTTTCTAAAAAATAATCACCCCTTATCAAATTCTTCATTAAGCAATTCATCAGCAATTTGCTGGAATTTATCCCAGCGCGAAACATGCTTGTATTTTATTGCCTTGAAATTTTCCTGTAATTTCTGCACTTTAAGGAATAATGGAAGAAGATTTGCATTCCTTACCCTGTATTTTCCCAAGAGCTGATTTACAACCAGTTCAGAATCAAGAAAGCACGTTATTTCATCTTTGGTATATTTTGCTGCAAGTTCCAGCGCCTTTATCAGCGCCTCATACTCTGCAATATTATTTGTAACTAATTTTCCTATATGCGCGCTGTATTTTGAAAGAATTTTTCCCTCTTCCCTCACAATCACGCCGATTGCCCCTGGTCCT
>MFWP01000012.1:30208-30523 GCA_001786415.1 Candidatus Pacearchaeota archaeon RBG_19FT_COMBO_34_9 | reverse complement strand
ATCAATACTAAAAAGAGATTTAATATAAAAAGGTAATGCTTTTAATTAAATTTATACCTAATTCCTGCTCTTTTTTCCTAGAATTACTTATGGGTTATTTTGTTTAAAGCATATATGGTCAGACAGATGCCTATAACAAAAAATGAAATATGCACATAAGTTTGGTTTAAAAAATCAACCTTGTCCATCAAAGTCCATAAACTTCTAAAGACAAAAACCGAAGAGATAATTAATACTATTTCTAAAAGTATATATCCTCTTTTTTTTGAATTAATCATTTTACTTTAAATAAAATATCCTATTTAAATTATTTGA
>MFWP01000012.1:27997-30193 GCA_001786415.1 Candidatus Pacearchaeota archaeon RBG_19FT_COMBO_34_9 | reverse complement strand
TGCAGAATCTTAAATTCCTTAAAATCCTGAACTTTTTCCTCTCTTGTTTCAACATTATTTATCTTTGAATGTTTGGGCCCTTTTTTGCATGATTCAATCATCTTGTCAACATTTTCAATATTTCCTTCCATAAAAATTTCAACTCTTCCGTCTTCAAGATTTCTGACAAATCCCCTCACATCATTTCTTTCTGCATTTTCCTTTATGAACTGCCTGAAAAAAATTCCCTGAACAGTTCCTTTAATATACAATCTTACTGCTTTTTTCATTTCAGTAAAGTAAACTTCAGGATATTCTTAAAGATTTTGATAATGATTCATTAAGGTAATTCTTTTAAATATAGATTTCCAAAATCTCTTATGACTCTTCTGACAAAAAGTAAGCCTTTGTTTATAATAAATCCTCTTGCAAATGAAAAAAGAGCTTCAAAAAAATGGAAAAAAGTTAAGCGTATTCTTGATTCTTGGAATATCCCTTATGACGTAGAATCAACAAACAGCAGAAAAGAAGCAGTTGAATCTATAAGGAAAGACAAGAAACACCAAGTGATAATTGTTGTAGGCGGCGACGGAGGGATGAATGCAGTAGTTGAAGGAGCAATGAAAAATAATCTGGAAAAAATATTGGGAGTAATCCCTGCCGGAACAGCAAATGACTTAGCTAAAATTTTTGATATATATTCTACCCCTAAAAAACTCCCCCGCATTCTTCTTGAAGAATATACAAGAGAGGCAGATGTCGGGGTTGTCAATGATAATTATTTCCTTGCTCATGCAAGTATCGGTTTTCCAAGTTTAACATTGCAGGAAAGAGATAAGAGATGCTTTCTGAAAGGCAAGCTGGCCTATTTTGCAGGGGCATTAAGGGCACTTTTAAAATATTCATCAAATAGATTAAGGATAAAATCAGGAAAAAATTATAGTCACAGAACTGCTTTTTTGGCTGTTGTTTCAAATATAAAATATTATGCTGACGGCATGGAAATTTCTCCTTTTGCAAAACCTGATGACGAGCTTCTGGATTTATGCCTGATTGAAGGAAAATCAAATCTCGGACTTGTTTTGCGCAACCTTCCCTTAGTGTATTCAGGAACGCATGTAAAAAATCCTGAAGTGATTTATGAGCAATCAAAAACTTTTGAAATTTCAGGTTTAAATCCGCTTTTGCTTCAGGCAGACGGAGATATAATTGGAGAATATGAAAATCTGAAATTCAGCATTGCAGAAAGAAAACTTAAGATGCTGTGCTCGGATTTTTTTGGAAAAGGGAATTAAATTCCCCTGTAATCAAGTTCATTATTGACAACTGCAACAGTCTGCGAGGCAAAATATATCTTGTTTCCGACAGAAACTTTTGTTGCAATTTCTTTCAGCCTTTTCAGCTCTTTTTTCGGCAGTCCTTCATGGTCTCCAAGAACAAAAACACAATCTTCAGGAATTTCTGCTTTTCTGATATCTTCCCCGTGCTTGTCAAGCACAAAAATTTCTTTTCCCTCTTCTGCCAATTCTTCGATAACATTAAGGAAGCTTTTTTTTTCAATAAAGCATCCGGGAAGCACTTCTTCTTTTTTTCCTTTCTTGTATTTATACAAAATTTTTCTTATCAGGTTCCCGACATCTTTTTTGCTTATTTCAAGTTCATCTGTAACCTGTATCTCAATGTGTTTTGGCGGGTCAGGCTGTCCGTAAAAAATAAAATGAAATTTTGCATCTTTTCTGAACCCATGAGACAGGAAAACACCCTGGATAAAGCTGTGTATTGCAATATCCATTCTTCCTGCTTCCATCAGCTTATTTGCATCAAAATTCCCTGATGTTCGCGCACTTTGTGAAAAATATACAAACTCACGCATATTAAAAAGAAAAAGAATTAAGTTATAAACTTATCCTGCTTTATTGTTTGCAGTCTCATTTTCTGTTTATCTGTTTTTGTCAATCTCTTTTTTTAATTTTTTGTCAAGCATTTTAGGATGCTGCCTGCAGTAATACTCAATTTTGCTTGAGCGAATGTGAGCAGTGTCATAATCCAGCTTTTTTTTCTGCATAAGCCTTCTCTCATGCAATTCATGCAAAAGAACAAGGGGAATTTCATTTCTTCCAATGTCATCATCAATCCAGATTTCATCTTTCGGAATGAAATTATATACATAACCATGTCCTCCCTGTGTAAAATTATTAAAGAATAGCCCTCTTACAG
>MFWP01000012.1:7313-27989 GCA_001786415.1 Candidatus Pacearchaeota archaeon RBG_19FT_COMBO_34_9 | reverse complement strand
TGCTTGCTGTATTCTTTCAGAAGTTGTTTATGTATCAAATTAAGAATCTTTTCTGGGTTCTTTTTAAGCCTGATTTTTTCTTCCATCCTCTTTGGTTTTGTTCTCTCTGCCCTGTCAAAATTATCTGAAATTCTCCACGCTTCCTTATAGCTTACCCCCCTTTCCAAAAGCCTTCGCATAAAAATCATAGAATCAATATAAAATTTTTTTTCCCCTGCTTTTCCTTCCTTATCAATCCAAAACTCATTTTTTGGGATAAATTTGAATTGCTCATGCATCGCACAGTTTGTGAACTCTTCATCAATATTATCTCTTATGTATTTGCCATCTACAATATACACCAGAATATTATTATAGACCCTCTTATATTTCTTGATATATGGTTTTTTCATTTTTCCTCTTTTTATAAAATTATAAAACTTTTTCAATTAAAAATTTATGCCTGAATTATTTTACCATTGGCTGCAGGACAAATTCAGGCTTTGCAAAAATATTTTTCTCATTAACAACCTTATACATGCCGATAAAATTTTCCTTTTCAAAAATGCTGATAATTTTTCCTTTCATTTGACTCGTTAAAGATGAATGAGGGGGAACAGAGTGAACTCTATCAAACTTTTTTTCTTTTTCCAGGAATTTATAATCTATTGGAGCCCCGTGCAGGATTTTTTCTGTAAATCCTTTTTTTACTTCAACAGCAGGATAAATTTCGCTGACAATTTCTGCAGGAATAATAATCTTTCTTAATCTTTCATCATTTCCTTTCTCAAACTCCTCAACGGCTTTTAGAAAGTTTTCTTTTGTCACGCTTTTTTCTATCTTGAATATTCCTGCCCTGATTCTTCTCAGTTTTGTCATATGCGCCCCGATTTTCATCTCTTCCCCCAAATCATGAACTAATTTCCTGATATAAGTCCCCCCTTCACATTCAACCCTGAAAGAGATGTTCTTTCCGTTTTTTTCCAAAAGTTTAAATTTTTTTATTTCTCTTTCCCTTTCCTGCCTCTTGACTCTTGATTTTACAGGAGGCAATTGAATAATTTTTCCCATGAATTTTTCTTCTATAACTTTTTTGATTTCTTCAAGAGAAACATCTTCATGTATCCTCATTATCCCTTCATATTCCTTATCTTCTCCAAGAAAAAATCCTGTTAGCTTTACAGCCCTGTTTAATGCAATCGGCAGAACTCCTGTAACCATTGGGTCTAAAGTTCCGAAATGGCTTGTTTTTCTGAGCTTCAGTTTTTTTCTCACAAAATCAGCGACATCAAAGCTTGTGCAGTTAGCCGGCTTGTCAAAATTTATAATCCCAAATTCAAGAAGTTCACTGATTATTTTTTTGGATTTTATTTTTTCAATATCTATCATTTCAAATCTCTCCTTTAAGGTATTTTTTTCTTTTTTCTTCCGGGAATTTCTCAATCGCGTATCTAAGCATTGTCCTTGGCATTTCTTTATACCTTGGTTTCAGGAATATCTCAAGAACATCTATATTTTTCTTTCCAACCTCTCGAAGCATCCATCCGACTGCTTTATGGATTAAATCATGTTTGTCAGAAATAAGCATCTCAGCAATTGCAAGTGATTCCCCCAAATTTCTTTTTTTAATAAGCGCAAAAGTAGAGATAACTGCTATCCTCCTTTCCCAGATATTTTCTGACCTTGCAAGCATCTTCAATATTCCTGTTCCTTCCCTGGTTAAAAAATCACCGACAATCGCCGGGCACGAAAGATCCACTAAATCCCAGTTATTTATGTTATTGGTATTTTTCATGTAAAATTCATAGATTCTTCTTTTCTCAAGCAAATCTTTTTTAGTTTTTTTGTATCTCCCGACAAGAATTATCAATGCAGCCATTCTGTGCTCATGAATCCTGCTGTTTAGAAGAGTCTGCAATTCATTAAAAGGTAAATTTATGTATTTTTTTATGGCTGTTCTCAGAACCGGCATTTTAATCCCCAAAAAAATATCTCCCTCGCCATAATCTCCTTTCCCTGTCTTGAAATATCTCGAAAGATTTTTTGCCTGCTCTGGATTTGCAAGAGATTTTAGTTCATAAATTAATTCATTAAGCATGTCTTATAAAAAATTATGAGAATATAAAAATGTTTTATCTTCCTCTGCTCTGCTTATTGTAGACTTTCTTTTCAATTGCCTGCTGTTCCTTGATTGCCTTGACTTTTGTAGTATGCTTTTCTGTCTTTGCAACTGCCTTTTCCATCTCTTTTCCTGCTTCAATCACAGATTCTTTTTTCTCTTCCTCGGCTTTTTTATCTTCTACTCCATCTTTATTTTCATCTTTTGCTTCTTCAACCTCTGCTTTTTCTGTTTTCTTTTTCTTTGCAATTTCCTTTGCAGAAGATTCAATTTTTTCTCTTCTTGTTTTCTTGAATTTGATGTTTGCAGGAAGCTCAGCAGCCTCAACCCTGACAATATCTCCTTCCTTAATCGCTTTGACTTTTATTTTTGAAGGAGGATTTCTTATTCCCCTGCTCCATAAAACTTCATTCAGGTATTTGTCAATTCTTATCTTGTCTAAATCTCTGTCTCTTATTTTCATATGCCTGACTAAAAATTCCTTTACTGTTCTTACTGCCTTGTTTGTCCTTTTATATCTCGGAACTATTTTCCATCTTCTTCTCAGTGGAATGATATATTCTCTTTCAATTTTATTGTCATTTATTTTTTTATCCATTTTCAATAATGTTGATTGTAAATTTTATATTTACTTTCAATTTTTTCCTCTGGTTTTTTTTCTGTTTTTGCCATTTTTAATTCTCTATTTCTGTAAGTTCCCCCATAACTATTTTTTCTATTGTTCCCTTTACAATTTTCATTTCCTTTGCGACTCTTTCTCTTAACCAATTAATATCTGTTATTGAAAAATTTAGGGATTTTGAGATTATTTCAATATATTGCTTACTTTTTGTAGGGCGTGTAATCATATATTCACTGATATAACAATAATCATCTGTTCCTGTTTTTACTCTTGGGTCTTTGTTGATTTTCTCCCAAAATTCTTTTATATCTCTGTTTCCGAGAGAATATCCTTGGTTATATGCTACCATCCCAAATGTTTTTATTTCTTTCATTATGCAAATCTCCTGTTTGTATCCGCAATGGATGTGAGGACATTGAAAAATTTCCTGTTTTTCATATTTATTTATCCCAAATGCCACTTTCTTATTCTTCGTGGCTTAATATGCAATTTAGTTCTTCTCCATGAACGTCTGTATTTTGTTGTAGCAGAAGGATGTATTCTCTTTCCTATCCCGTATTTTTTCATAACAACCCAGACAGGAGCCCATTTTGTCTGCCTTGCTCTTACTGCAAGTTTTGCCTTTTTTTCTTCAAGTGCTCTCTGCCTTTTATGAATATGAATTTTTCTGACTGTAACAACTTTTTGTTTCCTGTTTTCTACCTTTTCTTTTGCAGGTTTTTGCTCTTTAGCTTTCTTTTCTTTTGCAGGTTTTTCTTTCCTGTTTTCTGCCTTTTCCTTAATCTTTTTCTCTTTGGCTTTCATTTTATTTCCTCCATAAATTCTTTTCCCTTGGCAGTGAGTTTTCTTCCTGGTCTTTTTTCCCTTGTTCCTTTGATGCTTTTTATAGATTCAGTAAATCCTGCATTGTCTGCCTGCTGAAGAATTGTTCTTATGATTTTTCCGCCTGCCTTGACAAATCTTTCAGGCTTTACTCCCCTGTTTTTCTTGCTTCCGTATCTTGTTCTTAATCTGTTTACCCCGACAATTCCTTTCTTGTAAATCTGCCTTAAAACGCTTGCAGCTCTTTTATACCAAAAATCAGGGTCTTCAATCGGTCTTTGCTTGCTTGATGATGATTTTACAAATTTCACCCATTCTGGCTCCTTGAATTCAGGAATATTTTTCAGGGCTTCTGCTAATTTTAAATTATATTCTCCGGGAGCCATTTCATAGACTGAATTTTTCTTTTCCATGTTATATTATATCATGCCTTGCGGCATTAGACAGGCACAAGTGCCTTATGATAAAATTTGGAGAGAAAAGGCGTTTATAAACATTTTCCCAAATCAAAATTCCTTCTTATAACCCACAGCAGTCGGTGCCTCTCCGCCATGCCATGTAAATCTCGGGCGGACTCTTATGGGATAAATTCTTTCTGAATTGTCATCAAGGACAATTGCGCTTCCTTTCAGCGAAGGCAAATCATTCATGTAGCCTGCAATTCCCTGACTAAGATAACTTTGCATTATGTAGTTAAGTGCATCTATGTCCGGCTGTGAAGTAACTCTGTGCGAGATTACAATATCTGACTGAGTCATAACATCCCTGTGAATCTGTCCTGGCTGCTGAGTTGCCAAAACCAATGAAATTCCAGGCTGTCTTCCCTCTCTCAATAACTGAACCAGGGCATCTGTTGCGACAGTTTTGGTTCCTAAAGGCAAAAATTCATGCGCTTCATCTATAAACATCCATACAAGAGGCTCATCTTTTTTTTCTGAAACATATGAAATGTCAATTCCTTTTGAAACTGATTTTATCTCCTCTTTTTTTCTGGATTCCATTCTCTGATTGAAGACTTTTCTTGATACAAGGCTGATAACCAAAGCTCTTACATTAAAAGCTCCGACAGAATTATAGACGCTTAAGTCAAGAACAGAAGTTGTTCCTGCATTTATCAAGTCTTTTATTTCTGTTGGTTTTTCATCCCCCTGTGCAAAAATCCCCCATTCATCTGCTGCTTCAAAAAGCCCGATTGCAGCATTTTTAACTTCAGCCTGTGTTCTTTCATCATTCTCTATAAGATAAATAATATCCTCAATTTCAAACTTTCCCTTTTCGCTTAATTTTCCCAGTATTCTCTGAATTAAAATAGAAACAGGATTTGTAATATCCAGCCCAAATGTAACAATCCAGTCTTCAGGAGTCATTTCTTTTACATCAAGGGCAAATTTTTCATCAATTGGAATTCCTTTTTCCAGATATCTGTCATAATGCCCGAACGGGACAAAAACTTTAACAGGCAGATTTTTTCCTTTCAGGTTCCAGTCCTGCAAAAGTTTTCTGTCTTTCTCATTTTCAAACTTCATTGTCCAGTAAATACCCATTGTATCAAAAATTAATGATGCAATATTCTGGCTGACGTCAGGTGGAAGATTGGAAATTTCTTCTGTAATGACCCCAAGCGTGTAGCTTTTTCCTGAACCTCTTTTTCCTGCGACAAGAACAACATGGCTTCTTGCAACATCCATGAATATCTTGTTGCTTAAAGAAGTGTATTGTCCCATTCTGACATAGCCTTTTCCTATGAATATCAGTCCTCTGTCACCAAACTTTTTTTTGTCAGATTCATCTCTTCCTAATATAATATCATAAGGCATAATATAAAAAAATGAGGATAACTTTTTATATTTGTCGTAAATCAATAGGGGGTATTAGGAACCTTTTGATTCTAATCGCTAATAGCGAAAATATCAATAGGGGATGTTAAGAACCTTGGTTCTTATTTTGATATTTATTTATTAAATTTATAATAATAAATTATTCCACCATAAAGTTTTTAAAATAGATTTTCATCCATTTTAAATGAGTGAGGAAAAAAAGGAAGGAGAAAGAACAGAAGAGGCTAAGGAAACTTCCCAGAAAAAATCTGATATCACGGAGAAAATAAGGGAAAATCCGTGGATTCTTTCAACATTTGTCTGCAGTGCCTTGGTGATTATATTATTAGTTTCAATGTTTGCTGGAAATTTTACAGGTAATGTAATCTCATCAAATAATGCAGGAGAAAAAGTTCTGGATTTTTTTACTGATTTGGGATATGAGGGATTAATTATCAGCTCAGTAAAAGAAGTTTCAGGAATTTATGAGATAGGTTTAACTTATGAGGGAGAGACCTCTCCGATATATGTGACTAAAGACGGAAAAAATATTATTAGCTCTTTAACTCCGATAGAATCAGAAAGTTCTTCAGAAACAGAAACGCCATCAGAAGTTCCTAAGACAGACAAACCCGTTGTTGAATTATTTGTAATGAGTTACTGCCCATATGGAACCCAGGCTGAAAAAGGAATAATTCCTGTGGCAGAATTACTCGGTGATAAAATTGATTTTAAATTAAGATTTGTTGATTATGCAATGCACGGAGAAAAAGAAATTACTGAAAATTTGAGGGAATATTGTATTCAGAAAACTGCTCCTGACAAATTATTAGAATATATGAGATGTTTCTTAGAAGGTGATGGAATTGTTGATGAATCTTATGGTTTAATTATGAATGGGAATAATGTTAATTCTTGTTTGGTTAAAGCAGGCATTGATACAGTTAAATTAAATTCCTGCATTTCTGAAACAGATAAAAAATATTCTATAACTGAAAATATGAATTCCGGTGATAGTTATCCAAGATTTAATGTTGATGCAGATTTAAATGAAGAATATGGTGTTCAGGGAAGCCCAACATTAATCATTAATGGTATTGAAGTTTCCAGTTCAAGAGACCCTGCTTCTTACTTGAATGCAATCTGTAAAGCCTTTACAAACGGAAAGGTTCCTGAAGAATGTGCAACACAGTTAAGTTCTGAAACTCCAAGCGCTTATTTTGGCTGGGATGGTTCTGGAAGTTCAACAACTGCTCAATGTTAAATTATCTTTGCTCTTTTCTCCACTTCTTCAGAATTATCTTGAATCCGATTAATTTGGCTGTGTAATTTTTTCCTAATTTGTCCAGAATTTCTTCAGAATATTGTTTTATTTTCTCCTTGTCATGCCCTGCCGAGCGATTTCGCGGAGTTGAGGACAGAGATAGACTAGCGAGGTCGGGAGTAGAGCGATTTCGCGGAGTTGAGGTACTATTCTTGCAAGCGGGGTCGCGAGCAGATTTCAGCACAGAAATTCTTATATTTTCATGAGTTTGAAAACTGCTTTTTAAGGTTTGAATAAAATTGTTTGTTAGTCCGTTTTTCCCTAATTGCATCTCTGCGAATGTCATAAAGAAATAAATTTTAACTGGTTTTTATAAGTTTGGAAATAAATTTCTCAATATCTTTTTTCTCTGCAATCATTGTCCTGAATCTTTTGACTCCAAACATGCCTGTTTTCATGTCTTTTCTTTTGTAAACCTCGCTGCCCCTGAAAAAATTAACTTCAACATCTCCCCTGTTATCTCTCCAGTCCTGGCTTTTTGATGCGCAGAAAATTGCAGTTTCCTTTTCATCTTTCTTGGTGTGCTTTATTTTTTCTATCACGCAGAAAGGGCTTCCTGGTTTTGCAGTATGAAAGATAAGATTCTCTTTTCCTATAAATTGCTTTACAAGTTCCTCATTCTGCTCTGCATTTTTCCCGCAAAGCACTTTCTTCCCTGAACTTGTTGTAAATTCCCGGAATTTCATAATTAAAAAAAGAAAAAGAAGTTTTTATATTTTCACATAAAATAAGTTTATTTTTTTCTTCCTATCAGGAAATAGATTATAGCAGTAATTATGCTGAAAAATACAGCGCACACTATCCAGATAACTTTGGTTGTTGTTTTTAACCTCTTGTTTTTTACAAGCACGTCATATATTACCCAAACTGCGCATGCAAGTGCAATAATTCCTACTGCTGTTCCTAAAAAAGCCATGTTACACCTCTACAAAATATTATGCTCTGTTATTATTTAAATGTTTTTTAACCATTTATTCACAATCTTCAGGCATTTCTTTTGATTATCCCATTTCAGCTTTTTCATTGCCTGTTCAAAACTCATCCATGAGAAGCCTGAATGTTCTATCCTGTCAATCTTGATTTTTTCCTTCCTGACTCTTACAGCATACAGGGAAAATTTCTGTCCTGCAATTCCTTTTCTGTCAGGATATATTCTGTCATATCTGTATTTTCCTGAAACATTAAATTTTTTTATTTCTGAAATTTTCAGTCCTGTCTCTTCTTTTATCTCTCTTTTTACAGCATGCTGTTTTGTTTCAGAAGAATCAATTCCTCCTTTTGGGAATTCCCATCCTTTCCAGTGAAGTTTTCTTTTCAGAATCAGGTAATGAATTTTGTTTTCCTGTTTTGCATATGTGACTATGAAAACAGCATTTCTGTATCTCATTTTTTCCAAATTCTCAGGGCTTCTTCCAATTCTACATGCGTCCTTGCATATTCTTTTAAAGAAATTTTTTTCAATGAAGCATCAACTGCCTGCCTCATTGCAATTGCTCCTGCTCTTGTTCCGAACGGATGCCCGTGAATTCCTCCGCCTGCCTGTATAACCAAATCTTTTCCAAGATGTTTTATCAAAAAAGGAACATATCTGGGATGAAGCCCTCCTGAAGAAACCCCCAAAACAGATTTGATATTCGCCCATCTTTGTTCAAGTCTTTCCTTTGTTTCTTTAATATTTTTATTCTCAATTTCTTCCTGCAGTTCTTCAATGTCTTTTACATTTCCCTCGAGTTTTCCTATTCCTGTTCCTATATGCAGGGTGTCAACCCCGATTAATCTCGCAAAATCTGCAATAACCATCATGTCCATTCCATGTTCAGGATTTCTGTCAAAGGCAGCATGCATGGCACGATGAGCATGAATTGCCATTTTGAAATTTGCTTCTTTTAAAGTCTGGACAGAAGCCCATCCTGCAGTCAGAATATCTACCATCATAAATTTTCCTCCCTGCTTCTCGACAAGCTGTGCTCTTTTTAGCATCTCTTTTGTTTCTGCGGTTATATTTACAAGATACGCTTTTTTCTCGCCTGTCTCGCTTTCTGCCTTGTCAGCCATCTCTAAAGTTTTTGCTAAACGCTTTTCAAATTCATTGAATTTCTGGCTTGCTAAATTTTCATCATCTTTTACCAAATCGCATCCGCCCAGCCATGATTCATAAGCACTCTCTGCATGATGTTCTGTGTTCAGTCCTAATTTTGGCTTTATTATAGTGCCTACCAGAGGCCTGCTTTTTATCTTCATCATTTTTCTTATTCCGTCAATTCCGTATTTTGGCCCTTTGAAACTTTTCAGAATTGATTTGGGAAATGATACGTCTTCCAGTCTGATTGCTTTCACTGCTTTCATTCCGAAAATATTCCCTGCAATAGAAGATAGGATATTCGGCACATTGTCTTTTTCAAAAAGTGCTTCAGGATATGCAATTTTAATGTAATTTCCCCTGATGGAAAAAACTTTTGCCTTTAATTTTTCAACATATTCCTGCCCTGCAACTTTTGTCCATGTTCCGACACTGCTTTCCAAAGCTACAGTATTTGCAGCCTTTTCTATGGAAATTTTATTCGGAGAAATTTTAAACAGGCAGATTAAATCATTTTTTGGCTTGTATTTTAGATTTATAAAATTCAGTTTTTTAGTCATCTTTTCTTTTTCTTAACTCTTTTATTTTTGCCGTTTCTTGCAAGCCAATAAGCCAGCCATATTAATATGAACAGAACTATTCCTAAAATTGCAAATCTTAACAAATCTTCCATGAACCTCCAGTATCCTCCTGTCCCGTAAATTATGAAAAACAAACTGCCAAGCATTAATCCTCCTGAAACAGCAGAGATTTTGATTAACAGGACAGAAATCATTATTGATATTACTCCTATAATAAGGCTGATCAGGAATAAATTCTTTGTATATGCTGAATTTGCTTTGCTAAATTCTTTGTTGCAGAAATCGCATGTCATGTCTTTTATGCAGCCGTTTTCATATTCATATCTCGGGATTCCTTCATTATTATAACATTCATCTATCTTAGCCTGCAGTTCAGAACTGATATTACATACCTGCTCGGAAATTCTTTCAGGATAAGGATAAGAAACATTGCAGAAATTTTCGCGTTCAGGAGAATCATAAATAAGTTTTGTTCCAAAAACACAGAACATAAAAAAAATTACAGCAATTGCAATCCCTAACAGCCAGTTTTTGATATTCATATCTTTTTTATTTTATACCCCTCTTTTATATCATCAATTTGCCATCCTCTCTTTTTAATTTTTTCCCTTAATTCATCTGCCTTTTTCCAGTTTTTCATTTTTCTTGCATCTTCCCTTTCCTCAACCAATCTTTTTATCTCTTCGGGAATTTTTATCTTTTCTTCCTTGCTTAAATCAAGCCCGAATACTTTGTCAAATTCCAAAGCAAGCTCATATTTTTCAGAATCATTCAGTTTTTCATCTCTCAGAATTTCCCATAAAAAAGATAATGCTCTTGTAAAATTTAAATTATCATCCATTATTTTTAAGAACTGCATTTTAGCCATTTCAATATTTTTTTTATTTTTTTTCTGGTTCTTGTCCAGATTTATAATAATATTCTTTAATCTTTCCAGTGAATTTTTTGAACTTTCAAGATTTTCCCATGTGAAATTAAGAGGTTGCCTGTAGTTTTTCATCAAGAACAAATATCTCAAATCAAGTGCTGAATATCCTTTTTCATAAATATCTTTAAGGTTATAGAAATTTCCCAGGCTTTTTGACATTTTTTTCCCATTGACAAGAAGCCATTCATTATGAAGCCAGTAATTTACAAATTTTTTTCCTGTAAATGCCTCGCTTTGTGCAATTTCATTTTCATGATGGGGGAAGATTAAATCAACTCCTCCTGTATGTATGTCAAAATGTTCCCCTAAATACTTCATTGACATTGCAGAACATTCTATATGCCATCCTGGCCTTCCTTTTCCTATTTCTGTTTCCCAAAAGACATCACCATCAGCCTTATCATAAAATTTCCATAATGCAAAATCATTTGCACTTTCCTTGTCATATTCATCTTTTATAATTCTCTCGCTTGCTCCTGCCTTTAATTCTTTTAGTTTTATCCCTGAAAATTTTCCATAATCCTTAAATTTTTTTATGGAAAAATAGATTCCATCTCCTGTTTTGTAAGCAATCCCCCTTTCCATTAATTTTTTTATTATCTTGACCATTTCATTTATGTGTTCTGTGGCTCTTGGCATAAATTCTGGTTTTTCAATATTCATTGATTTGATATCTTCAAAAAATGCTTTTTCAAACTTTTCTGTAAATTTTCTCAGGCTTTCTTTTGCGCTCTGGCTTCCTTTTATTGTCTTATCATCGACATCTGTCAGATTCATAACTTCTCTTACTTTGTAATCAGAATATTCAAGATATCTCCTTAATATATCAGAGAAGAAATATGCTCTTAAATTTCCTATATGGACATAATTGTATATTGTAGGTCCGCAGACATATATTCTAACTTCTTTATCTTTAATCGGCTTGAAAATCTCTTTTTTTCTTGTTAAAGTATTATATAATTTCAGTGGCATAAAATAAACAAGAATCAGGAATTTTTAAATCTTAATCAGGCGTGACCCAAACTTAGAGGATAGATTGATAAAGAAAAACAGGGGTTTTCTTTATTTTGCCTTGATTTTCAAATCAAAGAAATCTGTTGCATAGGCAGTTGCGTCTGCATTCACATTTATCCTGAATCTAATTGTGCATAATGGAGATCCTACAGGTATTTCAAATAATACTTTCTGTGTGGAAAAATCCCCTGAAGGAATAGGTATATTTTCTTCTGTCCTTCCTGTTACAATCCAGCCTTCAACAGTCTCTTCATCAATTCCGCATTTTTTGTTTAAATCTGCATCAGAAATTGTAACAACATATGAAAAAGTCTTGTCACTGCTGGCTCCTGTCAAAAGATTCCTGATCCCAATTCCAACACCATTTGTGCTGTCCTGTTTTATTTCAACAAGCCTTGTGCCGGGATAAACTGACATCTTGCTTTCTTCAGAGAATAATTTTTCTACTTCATTTCTCAGTTGCTGATCTGTCAAATCAACAACACTTTTTGCACTTGTAAAAATATTTTTTATCAGGACTATTCCGAGAATTAAAACACTTACCAATAAAACTATTGTAACAATAGTTCCAACAGACATCTCCATTGCTGCCGAGCGATTTCGCGGAAGTAAGGACAGTGATAAACGAGCGGGGTCGCGAGTTTTTTTATTTATCATTTTATGCTGTTTTCAAAGTGTCAAGCCAGTTTGCAAGAATTGGAGCCAGATAAAAAATCCATACAAGACCAAGAACAAATCCAATTATGCTCAGAATCAATCCTGCTGTCGCTAATTTTGTAGGTTTATTTTTCTGCTGTATAAGACAAAATGTGAATCCGACAATTGACAGTACAATCCCGATAATTCCCAAAGACAAAATGCTTAATATTCCTAAAATAAATCCTGCTGTGCCCAAAGAATTTCCCTTGATTTTAGATTCTTTGGCTTTGTGCTCTTTTGCCCCTCTTTTTTTAAATAACTTCATATATAATATTATTTTTCAACTTTTATAAATGTTTTTAAAAAAATGGGGGCCCGAACTCCTAACCTCACTTGCATATTCTGTGCCTTAACTCCGTGAAGTTACTCGGAGTCGAACTGTTCGACATCCTGTAATATGATTAAAATTATAAATGGGGTCCCCGGGAGTCGAACCCGGGACACCTACGTCTTCAGCGTAGTGCTCTCCCGCTGAGCTAGGACCCCAATTATTAAAATAATAAATTGATAACTTTTAAATGTTTAGAAAAGGGGTTTCTTTTTTAGAAAAAAATAAACTACCATGGTAGAAAAAACTATAAGACAATAAAAAGAAAATTGTAAGTTGGGGATAGGCCACTTTCTGTAGTTCCCTGTAATCAGACAGAACTTGTTAACATTCCACTATGCGTAGATAATTCTACTTGCACCAGTCAAGATGCTCGTTTCATCAAATCTCATCTCTCAAAGTTCAGCGCATGCTTCATAACTTAAGATAAGCTGTGTCGTTTCTGTAACAGTGCTTTGCTTCACAGCAGTCTGCTTTCGCAGATGACTTTGTCACAAACAAAAAACTTGTCTGCGGGTGGGCGGACCTTCCTCAGAAACCAGAAATCATAATTTTATTTCTCGGCAATTTAATGCCCGGCTCCCGAAAGTTAACTGCCCAACTTACAAAAATATGATGAATATTTGTCTTTTAAATCTTTTGGAGACAAAAAGTTTAAATGAGGATTTTAATCCGACTTTAAAAGTTTCTGTAGAAAGGTCCTCGAATAAATTCTGCGGATTTTCATTTTACGAACAAAATAAAAAAGAGGTTGTGGACACAGGGGAAGTCCCCTGTATCCGAAGGGGTTGATGAGGTTAAATCTTATTTGAATATCTAAACCTTTTTTACAATTATCATAGCAAAAAGTTCTTTATAAAGCGTCAGAAAGAAAAATATATAGGAATAATATATTATCCAAAACCTATAATTGCAGTATAATTTTGCACCATATAAAACTTTAAAAAAGTTGAATAGGTGTCTTTTTTATGTCATTGTACTCCTTAATAGTAGAAAACAAGTTTATCCTTGAAGCATTTTATGCATTAATAATTTGTTCAATCTGCATGCTCATAGTGCTGAAGACAGACAAGTTTTACAAGCTCAGCCTGCACAGAGGGATAAGATATTTCAGGAATGCATTTTTCTTTTATGGTGTTGCTTTTGCAGTCAGGTATCTCTTTGGAATATTCTCTGATTTCTCCCTTCATTATGCATTTGTATTTGGAATGATGTTTGAATACTTTTTAATAATGGCAGGATTTTTCCTTCTTTACAGCCTGATATACAGAAAGATTGAATCTCCCACAGAATATTATAAAAGTTCCCTGTTAAATCCAAAAATATTTGTATTTCACATAATGGCACTCATGATTTCTGTATTTGGTTATTTATGGCAGACATATTCTTTCATGTTTTTCTCGCAGATTGCGGTATTCTTTTGCGCAATGATAATCTCTCTTGTTAATCATAAAAGATACGGAAAACAGCGCAAGTTTCTCAAATTTTACTTTATCGCGATGTTTTTTGGGCTTGCTGCATGGACTTTGAACCTGCTGGTCGCATTGCTCTTTAATTGGAATCCTGCATTATTGATAAATATTGGCATGATAAATGTTATATTTTTCCTCTTGTTCTTGTATGGGGTTATCAAATTTACAAAATAAAATGACTGAACAGAAATTCAGCACAAATAAAAATTCAGGAGAATTTTCATAATGGTTGCAAAGAAACGTGAAAGGTTGGATGTTATAAGGGATATACTGCAGACAATAAAGCAGAACAGGGAAATAAAGCCAACGAGGTTGCTGTATGCGTCTAATTTATCCCCCCAGATGTTCAAGGAATATATTAATGAATTAATCAGCAAGAAGTTTATCAAATTGGATATTGATGAGAAGGAAAAGAAGACTTTTTCCCTGGCAAAGAAAGGGCATGATTTCCTTCAGGAATACAGGGTAATTGAGAGTTTTATAGAGAATTTCGGGTTATAATTACCTATCCAAATATTTAAAAACCTGTTTTATTACGAATATTTATGGTTATTAAATTCGCGGTAGATAAGTTATTTCTATTCATATAAGTGTAAGGAGGATATAAGTAAGATGAAGTTACATGTAGGGAATTTGCCTTTTTCTGTTGACGAAGAGGAACTTAAGAATCTTTTTTCTGAATATAATCCAGAAGAAGTTATTCTTATAAAAAACAAGTTTTCAGGAAGATCAAAAGGATTCGGTTTCGTTACAATTTCCGATGATGAAGTTGCAAAAAAGGCAATTTCAGATTTGAACGGAAAGGATGTAGGCGGAAGAGAAGCCCGTGTTTCTGAAGCAAAGCCAATGGAAGAAAGACCTGAGAGACCAAGACGAAGTTTTGGCGGAGACAGGGGAGACAGAGGCGACAGGGGATTCAGCAGAAGAAGATTCTGATTATTCTGTAAAATTTTTTATTTTTTTATTTTTAGTAAATCTTTTAAAGACATAAATTCTTATCTGATAAAAGGAGGAATGAACTTAGAAAAAGAGGATGAAGCATATACTTGAGTTGATTGCCTGGATTTTGGTTGTTATCGGAGCTCTTAATTGGGGGCTTGTTGGCCTTTTCAATTTTGACGTTGTGAATTATTTCTTCGGAATAAGCACTATCTCAATGGTAATTTATGATATAATAGGATTGTCTGCTATTGTCTTGGTAGTATTCAAGATAATGAAGTTGGCAAAGAAGAAGAAATAAATTTTTATAGTTGTTTTCCATTTATTGTACATGGCAAAAAGAGGCGCAAAGATTTACAGAGTTAATCTTAGTGGGGAACTTAAAGAAATGTCTCCCAGCCAGTTTAAGTTTCTTGAGCAAAAAGAAGAGCATCAGTCTAGAAGAATAAAGAGAATATTTTATATTCTCCTTGATGCGATAATCCTTGTTTCATTCTTGCTCTCTCTTTATTTTGCTTATTTCCAGGATTATATAAAAACAATTATATTTTTGATAACCGGAAGTCTGCTTCTGATTTTCTTTATATTGAAGAAGGCTTTTAGAAAAAAAGAGGTAAAAAGATGACACCAATTGAAATAATAGTATTAATATTAATTTCTTTTTCAGTAATCAAGATTCTCACTATTCCGAATATCTGGATGAAGTATGTTATCAGACCACTTTATTCCAAGCCCAAAATTTTATTCCTTGTGGAATTAATACTGGCAGGAATTGTTCTTTTCTTTCTGCTTCAATCATTGACAATTGTCCAGATTCTGGCTGTAGTGGCTTTCGGAGCCCTTTTGACAGGCATGACTTTTGCATGGTATGGAAAAGAGACAATCTCATGGGCAGAAAAACTCCTTAAAAAAGGAATCTGGAAAAAAGCATGGCTTCCGATTTTAATCTGGCTTGCCTTGATAGTGTGGGGAGCATTAGTTCTGTTTGGCGTAATATAACCTGTATTTTTTTTATGTTCTGTTTTAGGAAAGAATTAAAAATTGGGATTCTCTTAGATTTTTATGGAAATTAATCTTGGACACGTCCCTCCTTTGTTTGCGCATGATGTTGCAATGTCAACAGTCACAAAGGCAAAGAAAACCAAAAAAGGAAAAGTGAAAAAAGAAGCTTTCACTGAACTTGTTTTTATTGATGCTCTCAGGAAAATGGCAATAGCAAGAATAGTCCTTCCTTTTGACACATTAGAGGCTCTTCCGAAAATGATAGAAGAAAATGTCAAAAAAATAAAAAAGGATTTGAAGGACAAAGAAATGCCGAAAGAGCCAAAGACAGAAACAAGCAAGACAGCGAGTTCTTATTTAGGATAAAATGTTAACAGAAATAATTATCGGAATTGTTGTAGCCGTTATAATAATAGCAATTGCTTACTGGGTTGGCTATAAATCAGGAGCCTTCAGGAGAGATAAATATTGGGAAGAGCAGATTCCTGAATATAGGAAAGATGCTATTATGAAATCCCGTGCAGTTTTAGGCGGGCAATTTTCAGAGCAACTTGCTCCATATTTACCTGATTTTGAATATCTGCCGACAGAATGCAGGTTTATCGGAAAGCCGATTGATTTTATTGTATTCAAAGGCATGGATGAAAAGAAGATTGATGAAGTTGTTTTTGTTGAAGTAAAGAGCGGAAATGCAAAATTAAACCAGCACGAAAAAAATCTCAGAGATACAATACAAAAAAAGAAAGTTAAATGGGTTGAATACAGAATTCCTGAAGAGCTCACACAAAAAGGCGATATTGAGACTAGGATTGGAGATATAGTTAATAAGGAAAAAGAATAAGTCTCAAAAATATTATAAAGGTGTTTTCTTTTATATATTCATGAAAAAAGAAGTGGTGGTTTTATTCCTATTAGGAATTCTTTTTATTTTACCAATAATTTCTGCTCAGGAGCAAACTCAAACTTATTCTGGTTTTGACAGGTTTATTGATAATGCTAAAATGTTTTTTACTTTCGGGAAAGATGGAAAGGTTGCACTTTCTTTAGAAATTAGAGAAAAGGAAGTGAACTCTGCCATTATAAATACAAGAACTGAAAATAATGAAGAAGCAGAAAAAAATCTTGAAAGAGCCTGGGAGAAACTCCAGTTCATTCAGGAAAAAGTTTCTTTGAACACTGCCGGAGAAATAAAAGAAAGTTCTTCTGAAGTTTTAAATGTAATAAATCAGGAAGAAAATCTTTCAGAGAATTTTGAAGTTTACTCTTTGGAAGAAGAGAAAACAGGACTTACTGCAGAATGGGTAATAGAAGTAAATGGAAAAGAAGGGCAAAATCTTTCTAATGAGGTTGTTGTGAATTGGAGTGTGGAACAAGATAGAACAATGGAAATTGAAAATAGAATAGATGTAATTGATAATGAAATTTCTAATTGGGTTGTTGAACATACTTATGCTGAAGGAACAACTGCAAATGGAGAATCAGGGGTTGTTGTAGAAGGCGGATTAGTTCGTGTTGTTAAAACAGAAGTTGCTCAGGGGGATAATGGATTAAAACCAGAAGTTAAAACTTATGTTGCAGGAGATATGACTCAAGATAATAAAGTTGTAGAAGGCAACGGCGGTGAAGGAGATTCTGCTCCAGGAACAGTAGCGGGTGGAGATTCTACAGATAATTCTGGTGATGGAACAAATGAAGTTGTAGAAGGTGATGGTGGCGAAGGAGATTATGCAGAAGGAACAACTGCAGATGGTGGAGCTGGAGATTCAGGAGATAGCAGTGAGAGTAGTAGCGGAGAAGGTGGCGGAGAATCAGCACCAACAGGAGAAGCGATTAAGGAAATAAATTCAGAAGATAATTCTTTAACAAGTTTTTTTAAGAGGTTATTTGGAAGATGAATAATAACCAAATGAAAAACAAACAATTCAGAAAAAACTGGTATATGGGATTTCTCGGTTTTCTGGGATTTATGGGAATTCCGGGATTGCTGTCACAGGACTGGCTTGATTGCATCTGGCTTTTGTGGTTTATCTGGTTTATTTATTTCATTCCTGTTAAAAGAAAAAATGAAACTCCCAAAAAGATTTAATCTGAAAGTTGTAGTTTACTCGCTGATTGCACTCGGCTTTATCGCACTTACATTTTTAGTCAGCCCTTGGTTTATTATTGGTGCTGTTGCATTTATGATACTTAATCAGATAGAGATAATGGGGAAGAAGCAGAAGGAATAAAAAGTTATTTCTTTTAATATTAATATGAGTATTGCTAATGCTAAACATCGCGGAAAGATAAGAATTAAAGGAAGACCTAAAGAGATGGCTAAAGCCGAGATAATGCTCATGAAACATAAAGAAAGATATGAAGATAAAAAAAGAAGAAGAATGCTTTTTACCCTTTTGGATATTATTATAATTATCTCTTTTGGATTATCAATTTATTTATTTTATAATGAGAATTATCTGAAAGCAATTTTATTTTTAGTAATTGCAAGTATTCCATTGGCATATTTCATAATCAGAAGAATTCTTAAGAATAAGAAGAAGAGAAAACATTAAAAATAAACTTAATTTTTCTTTCTAATGAAAAAGATAACAATAATCTTTATAATAGCATTTTTGATTTTAATTTCAGGAGTTGTTATATTCAAAATGACAGGAAATGCAACTAATTCAAATACAAAAGTTAAGCTGGAAACAAATTACGGAGATATAGTCATAGAACTCTACAGCCAAATGCCGATAACAGCAGGGAATTTTCAGAAACTTGTAGAACAGGGTTTTTATGACGAAGTAATTTTTCACAGGATTATTGATGGATTCATGATTCAGGGCGGAGACCCGACAGGGACAGGAACAGGCGGTCCGGGTTATGAAATAAAAGATGAATTTAAAGGAGAACAAAAAAATAACCGGGGGACAATTGCAATGGCAAACGCAGGTCCAAACACAGGTGGCTCTCAATTTTTCATAAATTTAGTTAACAATAATTTTCTTGATGGCAAACATCCTGTATTTGGAAAAGTCATTGAAGGCATGGATGTTATAGATAAAATAGCAAAAGTTGAGACAGATGCCAATGATAAGCCCTTAGAAGATGTTAAGATAATTAAGGCGAGTTTGATTTAAAGATTATGGAATCAATATTTTTTAAATCAAGTTTTCCTTTAGATTCAAGGTCCATTAGTGCAAAAACCAAACCTCTATTTTCTATTTTAGTCTTTTCAGTAATCCTCTCAACTCTTATCCATTCAGAATCTTCTTCTTCTCTGGTAAAAAAATTTCCAGTTGCTCCTCCCCCTAAAATTGTTGGGTTACCTTTTTCATCTATATAAAGAACTGAATTACTAAATTCATACGGTTTTACTCTTGCCTTTAATAAGTATGCTTTTCCTTTATCCATAAATTTTTTTAATAAACTTTATTTTTAAATCTTGTCTATCAATCCTATCTCCCAAAACCTTTAAATCCCCCTTTACCATTTCTATATAAAAGGTGATAAAATGATGGATGCAACTATTCTTGCAGGACTTCTCGGGGGTGTCGGAGGACTGACAAGAGGATTTGTCGGATTGCTGAAAGCATTATCTCTCAGAAGAAGAATTTTATGGGGATATTATGCAATAACTGTTCTTGTTGCATTGGTTATCGGAGCTTTCACAGGAATAATATTCAATTTTGATTACAGGCTTTCTTTGCTTGCAGGATATGCAGGAACAGATATTCTTGAAGGAATTTACAAGAGCTTCGCAGTCCAGAAAGTTTATGTTTCTTCTGCAAAATCTTCAACTGCAAAAACTGCAAAGAAATAAAAAGATTTATATATTATAATTATTATAATAATTATAGAAATTATATAACTTATAAAATGGAAAATACAACAATTGCAATAAGCAGGGAAGTAAAAGAAAAAATAAGTGAATTTGGTAATAAAGGAGAAAGTTATTCAGAAATTTTATCAAGGCTGATAGAAAGTGCCAGAAAAAGAATGTTGCATGATTTGCTATTTAATGAAGAAGGATGCGTTACAATTGAACAAGCCATTAAAGATGCCAAAGAAAAAAAATGGCTAAAGTTATAATTGTTAAATCCCTTGAGCATGAGATATTAAAAAAGTTTAAAGAAGAGTCAGAAAAGATTTTTGATTTAATCCATACATTAAAAGATAATCCTTCAAAGGGAAAAGAATTAGGGCATGTTTCTGGAATTGTGATAAAAGAGATAAGATACAAATCATTCAGGCTTTATTTTATTACAGAAGGATACCGATTAAAGGTTATGTCAAAAGAGGAATTGAATGACCTGTTAATAAGATTTGTAAGAATGTCTGATAAAAAAACACAGCAAAAGACAATTGATGAGATTAAACAAGTATTAAGGTGCCTTGGTGAAGGGGGTTTTTAACAAAAGATTTATAGTTATTAATTTATTAAAACAATAATATGGCAAATAAACAATTAACTGATTTTATAAAAGAAGCAAGAAAAAAGGGTTATGGCGATTTGGAAATAAGAAATGCGCTGATTGAACACAAATGGCCCATGAAAGAAGTTGAAAATGCATTTGCTTATCTTAATCCTAAATATGAAAACAAGAATCAGATTAACCTGTTCTTAAGTGATGAATTGATAGATGTCTTGGAAAAAAGGGCAAAGAAAAACATGTTCACAATCTCAGAGCAGATTGAAGATATCCTCAGGCGAAGCTGTGTAGGGCAAAAAAAGAAAAAGTCGCCCTATGATGCCAAGTTGGATGATACTTTGGTGGGAATATTTAGCAGAAGGAATACGGGAAGGAAGGGGAAGTAGAGAAAAGATTATAAAATTAGGATTTCTTGGGATTATATAAAAGAGAAGATGGCAAATAACATTTTAAGGGCAATCCTGAATATTGTGGCTTTTGGAAATAATAGCTTAAAAGATTATGCTTCTACTTACCTAAATAGGATAAATGCAGT
>MFWP01000012.1:6048-7292 GCA_001786415.1 Candidatus Pacearchaeota archaeon RBG_19FT_COMBO_34_9 | reverse complement strand
TGTAAAAGATGCAATTGCTTCCTCATTTAAGCTACCCCAAAACAAGAAAGAGGGGGAATATTCAAAAACTTTTTCTTGGCTTGGAAACCAGAATCATCCTCCAGATATAATAATCAAAAATGGAGATGCTTTTGAAATAAAAAAAATTGAGAGCCTAAAAAGTGCTCTTGCGTTAAATAGTTCTCCCCCAAAAGATAAATTACTTTCTAATGATATAAGAATAACTTCTGATTGCAAGAAATGTGATGGTGGAAATTGGAAAGAAAAAGATTTATTCTATGTGATTGGGAGTGCAAATAAGGGGATTGTGAATTATATTTTCTTTGTGCATGGAACCTGTTATGCAGCAGAGCATAAAGTTTATGAAAAAATCCATGAACCAATAAAGAAGGAAGTTAGTTCTATTTTAGATTCTCTTGGATTGGAAAATGGCGAAACTGTTGAATTAGGGAAAGTCAAAAGAGTTGACCCCCTTGGGATAACTGAATTAAGGATAAGGGGGATGTGGAGCATAGAAAATCCTATAAATGTATTCAAGGATTTATGCAAACTTGAAGGGAATAAATTTCATCTTTTTGCAATATTAAGAAAAGAAAAATATCTTTCTTATCCAAAAGAGGATATTAAGGAAATAGAGTCTAATAAAAATATTTCTGTCCGAGATGCTAAAATTAAAGACCCAAATAATCCTGCTAAATTAATTGAGGCAAAACTGATAAAGTTTGCAATAAAATGAAAATAGCATCCTTTTTTTCTGGGGCAGGGGGGTTGGACTTAGGTTTTACTAATGCGGGTTTTGAGCTAGCCTTTGCTAATGATAATTGGGAAGGTTGTTGGCAAACTTTTGAAAAAAACCATGGGGTAGAAATTAACAAAAAATCAATTACAGAAATAAGCCCTGATGAAATTCCAGATGTAGTAGGATTTGTTGGCGGACCGCCATGCCAATCTTGGAGTCTTGCTGGAAAAATGGAAGGAATTAAAGACCCGCGAGGGCAACTATTTTATAATTATATTAAGCTGATTAAAAAAAAGCAGCCATTATTTTTCTTAGCTGAAAATGTTGCTGGAATTCTTTCCCCCAAGCATATCAATGAATTTATGAAAATTATTCAAGCATTTAAAGAGATAGGTTATAATGTTTCTTATAGATTATTGGATGCAAAATACTATAATGTTCCCCAAGAAAGAAAAAGAGTGATTATTGTTGGATATCATAAAAGTTTAGGAAAAATTTTTGAGTT
>MFWP01000012.1:0-6032 GCA_001786415.1 Candidatus Pacearchaeota archaeon RBG_19FT_COMBO_34_9 | reverse complement strand
AAGACCTTCCTGAGCCAATGAAAGCCAGCGACAGAAACAAAACAAACGGAAAGCTTGATATTCCAAACAATGAATACATGAATGGTGGATTTTCAACAATTTATATGTCCAGAAATAGAGTTAGGGGATGGGATGAACAATCTTTTACTATACAAGCAGGAGGAAGACATGCACCAATTCATCCCCAAGCTCCAAAGATGAAATTTATTGAACAAAATAAAAGAGAGTTCGTAAAGGGAAAAGAACATTTATACCGAAGATTATCTGTAAGAGAATGTGCAAGAATACAGACATTTCCAGATGATTTTATATTTTATTACAACGACATTGCTGATGGGTATAAAATGATTGGCAATGCTGTCCCCATAAAATTTGCAGAAGCTATTGCACAAAAAATAATGAAAGACTTAAAGGCAATTATCCCCCATAAAAATAAGGCAATAATATGGCAGACAGAATCACAAAAGAGCAAAGAAACAAAATTATGTTCAGTATAAATAAAATTCTACTCCTAGAAGGCGATGAGCTTGAAGCAGAAGCAAAGAAAGGGGAGATAAAACTTAAGAAAGGATAATCTTATTATTCTCAATAGAAAGATTAAATCTTCTTTCGGAATTTTTTATTTTAGAGATTAATTTGCATATTCCATTATGATTTAAAGGAATTTTTTGTTTAAACAAACTTTTTTTACGCTTATCTTCAATAAACCAAGTTTCAAAACAGACTACTTCTCCTTTCTTAAAGTTACCAATTTCATAAATAATAATATTAGGGATTTTATATACTAATTTGAGATAATTTGCAAATGAAAAATTTCTTTCCGTTCTAAACTCTCCAAGAGAAGCAAAAATATAAGATTTATTTAAATATTCTTTAACCATCCCATCAGGAATACTAAAATTCTCCCCTACAAAACACACCACGATTTCTTTATCTTTTATTTTCAATCTCTTAAATCCCAAGATTTTCCCCTTCTCATAATCTTTTCCCCACCCAATCAATTCATTAATTATCTTTTTTATATCATTTTCTGCTAAATACCTTGCAGAGATTATAATTCTTAAGAATAAGGTATAAAAAAACCCATATTTTTTGATATTATTTAATGAATCCCAATATTCTTGAATAATCTTTAAATCTAAAGTTAATCCTATCTTCTTTAATTTTGTAACAATTTCATCCAAATCAAAAAAAGATAAATTTTTCTTCTTATCTTCTGCGATTATTAAAGAGGAGGCTATCCATAATTCTTTAGAATAATGGTTAATATTCTTACAAGAAAGTAAGACTTTTTCTAATATCCCGAAAAAAATATTTTTATCTAAATCTATTTCAGACGTACTTTGTGCAATAACAGATTTCTTATTTTCTTTTACAATCTTTTCTAATTGTAGGGGATTTATGAATTCTTTTTTGGAATCTAAATCAGAAATTTGGGATATTTTTTGAGTTTGGTTTATTTTTTTATAGATGCTATTTATTCGATTATTATAAATTATATTTTTTATGATAATATAAATTTGTTTTGGGGTTTTTAGAACATCTTTAAAAATTTTCCAACAATCTTCAATCCATCCCATTTTATTAGTTATTTTGATGTTAACTCTTTTATTCTTGCTACTATCTTACAATTTGGATTTTTACAAATAACATGTATACTTCCATGGATAAATCCCCCAACTTCTTCTGGAGTCAATTTTGTATCACAAATTTCACATTTTAACCCCTCATCTTTTAATTGCAAATTATCTATTGCAATAGGAATAAATTCAGAGTTAATATAACAAAATTCTTCCATTTTTATTAATATTAAATAGATATATCTTTTTTAAATATGTTTATTATACAATCATCATAACAAAATAAGCACTGGAAATTTATTTTTTCTCACTTGTTTTTATTTTAGAAAAACAATCAATAAGGCTTTTAGTAGTTCTATGCTGAAATTCTCGCGTGAGCTTGAATCTTACACATGAACTCTATCAACGTCGTCTTCTTCGACGGCCTTAGTTGAGTCGTTTTGCGGATGGCTTCGGGCTTAGATGCATTCAGCCCTTATCCACACAACGCGTAGCTATGCAGCCTGCCATATGACAACTGCTCACCAGAGGCGTCCGAATCCCGTTCCTCTCGTACTAGAGATTCGTTCCACTCACTCAACAACACACCTAGTAGATATCATACAAACTGTCTCGCGACGTTCTTAACCCAGCTAACGATACCTTTTAATACGTGAACTCCGGCACCCTTAGTTGCTTCTGCACAACTAGGATAGGTAGAGCCGACAGCGATGTACCAAACCGCCCCGTCAATATGGACTATCGGGGGCGACAAGCCTGTTATCCTTGGGGTAACTTTTCTATCAGACACAGCTCCTATTAAATGAGCATGTGGGTTCTCTAGGTCCGAGTTTCCTCCCTGCATTTCTTGCTTTGCAAAATACAGTCAGATGAGCTTTTGCCCTCGCACTCAACTCCAGATTTCCAAGCTGGATGAGCTCATCGTTGAGTCCTATCGATACATTTTCGACAGGGCACCGCCCCAGTCAAACTGCCCGCCTGCTGCTGTTCTCATAAAGAGTAAGCAATCCTAAAAAAAGTGAGTAGTATTACACAGTTGCTCCGCGCCAACCAAAATCAGCGCATCGACGCTCCTACTTATTCTATGCATTTCTTTTAGAATCACAACAACAAGTTGCAGTAAAGTTCCACAAGGTCTTCGCTTCCCACTAGGCGTCCGCGGCATTTTCACCGCACAATATTTTCAGAAGGTTCCAATTAGGGACAGTGACAACCACGTTAAACCATTCATGCAAGTCGCCATTCAGACGACAAGGTATTACGCTCAATTTGTTACTGTCTTTTTATCGACGATTAATCATTTCTGATTAATTCTTCATATCGCTATGAAGTTCGGACTATATTTTAACAATTTAATGTTTCAAGCGTATAGTCTCTGAGGATTTTTCTTTTTCAAGAAATCTTTCCTGCTGATTGTCTGCAATTTGAAATTATCACTGCTATTTTATTAGCGAGTATTCAAATATCCACAGATTTTCCAGCATTTAGCTTGATTTTCTTCATTTGATTTAACTTTTAATTCCGTAACTTTATTTTAGCTATTTACTAACTATAACTTTTGAAGCGTCATTCTCGACGAGAATGCCGTAAGGCAATCATAATATCTTACCTTAAGAAGGTCATAGTTACCTCCGCCGTTTCACGGGTCTTAGCTCCCTTGAAAAGGAGTTTGAAACACCGCGACTGGGCAGGTCTCACCAAGTATACAAGTCCTTTCGGATTAGCACTTGGCTACGTTTTTGGTAAACAGTCGGGCCATCCTTGTTACTGAGATCTACTTATGCTCTTGCATTTCTGAAAAAACAAAAATAGACATCCCTTGAGCCGAAGCTACGGGACTAATATGCCGAATTCCCTTAATTGGTTTCGCCTTTCATGTCTTAGCCTTCTCAGCTAGAGCACCAGTGTCGGTTGTGGGTACAGTTGATTAAATTAAGAGTGCAGTTTTTTCACTGGCTCCTGGAGTCAACGATTTTGCCTGACAGATTCACTTACATCTTTGCATTACGCTAAATAAATTTCTCTGCCAGAACATTCTCTCGAATGCTCGTCTGTCCTGAAGCAAAAACACTATATAAAATTCAATCAGTACAGGAATATTAACCTGTTGTACATCATCGTACTCGGTTAAGGTACGACTAAGGTACTGACTAACTCTTGGCTAACTTATATTGCCAAGAAAACCTTGCTCTTTCGACATTTTCCATTCTCAGGAAAATCACATCCTACTATTGCCAAGATCATCATTCCTCTTCGCTCCACGCTTTCTCTCGAAAACGCTTCTCTGCAAAGAAGACGCCTGCTTACCCGGTCACTCTATGTTGTGTTGGAAGAATTATTGAATATGATATTTGTGAAATAAAAAAATTTATTTAAATATTTGTTCTAAACCTTTTGTGATAGCAATGACAATGGGACTAATTGTTAATACACCATGATATATTGAGCTTCCCCAATATTGTATTGATTTCATATTATCCCTAACACTAGGTTTACCTTCCTGTTCATCTTTCATTATTTGATATATTCCATAAAATGGAACCCATTGTTTCCAATCAGGATTTTCTCTTTGTGTTTTATCTTTCATAATTCTTCCCACTTTCTAAAGTATTTAAACTTTTTGTCTGTGTTGTATTTTGATAGTGATAACGATTTATCTCGCTAATCGCGAAGCGACAAATCTAAATGATAATTGAATCAATATCTCCCAACACAACTTTATAATCTGAGTGCCGCCAAAGTATCGGTATTATGCTTAGCCCCGTCCATTTTCAGGGCCCTGAACCTCAGTAGGTGAGCTGTTACGCTTTCTTTAAATGATAGCTGCTTCTAAGCTTACATCCCTAGTGTCTCAGGTTCAAGACACCTTTCGTTACACTTAGCATAAATTTAGGGACCTTAACTTTGGTCTCCGTTGTTCCGGTCTCGGAAGTGTATCTTACATACACACCCTGTTTCTTGTCCTAAGCAATCGGCAGCTTCTGAGTTGGAAAGAGTTCCGAAAGCATATGCTCCTGCAAATTCTATCCGTACTTTACACCGTCGACAAGCTAGACAAGACTATACGTAGGCATATTTCAGCAGGAACCAGCCATCGCCAGATTAGATAGGCTTTTCACCCCTATTCACAAATCATCCAAGTATATGTACGTAACACTAGTTCAGACCTCCATCCACCTTTCGGTAGACTTCATCTTGCTCATGAATAGATCATCTGGCTTCAGGTCTAATCCACGTGACTATCGCATTTTCATACTTGCTTTCGCTCCGGCTTCCCATTATAGGTTAGCCTCGCCACATGAAAAAACTCCTTGGCCCGTTCTTCAAAACGTACGATACAACCCATTTCCATTTGCATGGTTGGGCAGTATCTATTCTGTAACTGTTAGATTTCAAGTCTTTTAACTCTCGATTAAGAGTACTTTTCAGCTTTCCCTCGCGGTACTAATGCGCTATCGGACTTTGGTTATATTTAGGGTTAGCAGTTAATCCTGCCATATTCAGACCTCCAATCAAGGAGGCCCTACTCATTGAAGAGCAACATAGAATTTTAAAGTACAGGACTGTCACCTTGTAATGTATGCCTTTCCAGACAACTTCCTCTCAATTCTTTAGCCACTTATCTTCACCACATCTCTAACCATCTTTCGACGGCAGATTCAGTTTGCCCTCTTCCCTTTTCGCTCTCTGCTAATAAGGGAATCATTATTTATTTTCTCTTCCTGCGGGTACTAAGATGTTTCAATTCCCCGCGTGTTTCCACATTTCTGTGCATTCGGAAATCTCGGGATCAAAGTTTGCATGCAACTCCCCCGAGCTTATCGCAGCTTGCCACGTCCTTCATCATCTACCAAAACCAAGCTATTCGCCTAACAGTATTGTAGAATGTCTTCTAAAATTTCATTCTGAAAATTTTCAAATTTTCAATTAAGTGGGATTTCCAGTGCTTATTTCATTGAACATAAATCAACCCTGATTTCTCAGGAGAGATTAAGCGAATGAAAACCTTTAGTTATATTCGCGTTCTCAAAATGATAAGAAATTTTGGGTCTCTTACCACTGATTTGACGACTTTCGTCGTCGGTATCAATTTTTTTAAATTGAATATGATTTGTAATTTATTTTAACAACGCAGAAAAAACTCTCTCGCAACTTCGCTTGTTTATCACTGTCCTTACTTCCGCGAAATTGCTCGAATGGACCCGCCGAGAATTGAACTCGGAACTCCTCGGTGCAAGCGAGGTATTCTGCCGTTGGACTACGGGCCCTTAAATAAATGTTGCCCATAATCGTTTTTAATATTTTCTATTTTATTTTTATCATCAATTTCTCGACGATAAATAGAATGTATGTAGAAATAATCTGTTGTAATTCACAAAGATGTCACCAATAATATAATAGGAGGTGATCCATCTGCAGGTTCCCCTACAGATACCTTGTGACGACTTAACC
>MFWP01000011.1:6946-7175 GCA_001786415.1 Candidatus Pacearchaeota archaeon RBG_19FT_COMBO_34_9 | reverse complement strand
CAAATTTGTAGTGACAAGAGGCGGAAATTTTGTAATCCGCCTGTCTGATAAAATTGTTAATTATCTAAAACCTTTTTGCATAAGAATTGAAATTGTCGGCAGCATAAGAAGAAAAGAAAAAAATCCTGTTGATATAGATATTGTCCTTATTCCCAAGAACAGGGTTAAGCTTGAAAAGTTTATGAAGACAAAAGCCAGATTTATCCAGGGCGGAGAAAAAAAGTCAAGG
>MFWP01000011.1:1719-6885 GCA_001786415.1 Candidatus Pacearchaeota archaeon RBG_19FT_COMBO_34_9 | reverse complement strand
GAATAGGATTAAGAGTTATTGCAAAAAGAAAAGGATTCAAGTTAAATCAATACGGGCTGTTTAATAAACAAGGAAAAAGAATTGCCGGAAAAACAGAACAGGAAATTTATCGTGCTCTTGGAAGAGAATGGAAACTTCCTGAGAAGAGATAAATATATAATTTCAAGGAGCGTATATTAATAGTATCTAAGATGAATGAAGAAATACAAAAATCGGCAATAGTCACGAAAAGAGGGCTTGCAGAAATGCTGAAGGGCGGGGTGATAATGGATGTCACTTCAGCAGAACAGGCAAAAATTGCAGAAGAAACAGGTGCTGTTGCAGTAATGGCCTTGGAAAGAGTTCCTGCAGATATCTGTGCAGAAGGAGGGGTTGCAAGAATGTCTGCCATTGAAAAAATTCTTGAAATACAAGAGGCGGTTTCAATTCCAGTGATGGCAAAATGCAGAATCGGGCATTATTCTGAAGCTAAAATATTAGAAGAACTTGAAATTGATTTTATAGATGAATCTGAAGTATTAACCCCTGCTGATAAACACATTGTCAATAAGTATGATTTTAAGATTCCTTTTGTCTGTGGATGCAGAGATTTAGGTGAAGCATTAAGAAGGATAAATGAAGGAGCATCTATGATAAGAACAAAAGGAGAAGCAGGAACAGGAGATGTTTCAGAAGCAATCAGACATATAAGAAAAATGCGTGAAGAGATGGCTTATCTGGCTGGTTGTTATAAACTTCACTATTCAGATGAGCTTGAGTATAAAGCAAGGGAATATCAGGTTCCGTGTTCTCTTATTAAAGAAATTGCAAAAAAAATTTACGAAGAGGGGAAATTACCTGTTGTAAATTTTGCTGCCGGCGGGATAGCAATTCCTGCTGATGCGATGGAGTGCATGCGTTTAGGAATGGACGGAATTTTCGTAGGTTCAGGAATTTTTAAATCAGAATACCCAGTAAAAAGAGCAAAAGCAATAGTTATAACAACTGCATATTACAATAAATTAGAGAAATCAGTGATAATTCAAGACATGAGCAATTTAGGCGATGAAATGAAGGGAATTGCAGTGCAGAGTATGGTAGAGAACCAAAGGACAGCAGGCAGATAACATTTTAAACAATTTTTTATTAATCTTATTATGATTATTCATGTAAAAGTAAAGCCGAATTCTTCAAAGCAAAAAATTGAAAATTTTGGGGGAGGAAGATATCTTGTTTATCTTAAATCTGCGCCTGAAAATGACAAGGCAAATATAGAACTGATAAATCTTCTTTCTAAAGAGATGGGAACCCCTCCAAGCAAATTTCAAATAAAATTTGGGAGAACTTCTGATAAGAAGATTATTGAGATAAGATAAAAAATGAAATATGAATTTGCCGAAGATATCCAAAGAACAGCAGAAGAAATATCAAAAATGCTTTTTCCCCATGTTGATACTTTAAATATTAAATGTTATCGGAGCTATGGAACAAGCTCAAGGGGAACAATTGCAAGATGCCATGCACTGAACAAAATAATGCAGAAAGCAATAGGAATAAAGGCAGTTTATGTTCTGGAATTTTTAACAGAAAGATTTGAAAAGATGGATAATGAGGAAAAAATAAAAGTGATTATTCATGAACTGATGCATATTCCCAAAAGTTTCGGCGGAGGATTCAAGCACCACAATTTTGTTACTGAAGGAAATGTAAACAGATGTTATGCCGAATACAAAAAAAGAAAAACCCAAGATGAATAAAATAATTATTAAACATAAGAAAAAAAGAATAAAACTTTCTGCAGAAAAATGCGGTATTTTCAGAAAGTTTTCCGGATTGATGTTTTCACGACGCAATAAAGCGAAAATATTATCCTTTGAATTTGAAAATGAACAAAAAATAATGATACACTCTTTTTTTGTTTTTTATCCTTTTATAGCTGTCTGGCTTGACAACAAAAATAAAGTGTTGGATTTGAAAATTATCCAGCCATTCACGCCCTATATATCCCATAAAGGGCTTGCTATACGGCTTGTTGAAATTCCAATAAATAAATCCAATAAAAAAATAATAAAATTCTTCTTTCCGACGATAATCAGAAACATTTAAATATCCCGACGGTATAAATATTATATAAAAAATGAAAGGAGGTGAAAAATGGGAAGGATTGTTGTTCACAAAGTTATAACTAGAAAACCAGGACATCTTTATTATGTAGACGGACAAGGAAATGTCTGCGAAGCAAAAATGTCAAGAGGCGGAAAAAAGAAAAAAACTAAGAAAAAAGCAGGAAAAAAAAGAAGATAAATAATCCATTAATTTTTTATTTTTTTATTTAATTAATTTTTAATAATTCTAAATATTTTTTTGCTATTTTAAACATAATTTTTGCTTCGGGTAAATTGATATCCTCTAAATTATGAAAGACATATCTTCCATTATCCAAATCAAGCCCTATTGAAGCAGAGAGAGTTATATTTGTTAAACCCTTGAGGTAATCCCATATTAATGATTTTATATTTAAATTAAAATTATCCTCAAGTGATTTTTTATATCTTTCAATTCTTATTTTTCCTCCTCTAGAATAAAATTTTTTGACTCTCTCTTCATAATTCTCCAATATTCTTTCTGGAATAATGCAAAAAGGAAGGGAAAAATCTGAAATTTTCATTTTTTAATTAATTTTAATTGTTCCTGAACTATTAATTCATCACCGGGATTTGTAATTCCTAACCATTTTTCAGGGGTATAATAAAGTTTCATTTTAATCTTTCCTTCCTGAATTAATTCAGAAAGTTTTACATTCAAATAGCATTCTGCATTCCTGCTGTCTTTATTCTCTTCTTTAAATTTCTCTAACTTTTCATTAAGCAATCTCAGTGTTTTAGGATGTAATCCAAATATGCTTATGCTCATAGGGGAATTTTCTTCAAATCCTCTTTCTTTGAAATTTTCTCTATTAATTCCTACTTCTTCTATGCCTTTTTTTACATAAGATTCTTCATCAATTTCAAAAACCCCCCTGTTAACACTGCCTGTTTCAGGAAGCATATCAGTTAATTTTCTGACAACTGTCACATCTTCACCTGTTTTTAAATGATTTACCAGAATTTCAAAACTTTTTTTTCCGTAGATATCATCCCCTGTTGCTATAACAAAAGGTTCATTTACCAGATTTAAAGCACAACAAAGAGCGTCACAGGTTCCCCATGGCTTGTCTCTTTTTTCAGTATCAAATTCCTGAAAGGCATAATATACCGGAATTCCTTTGTAATTATTCCCAAATTTTTCTCTGAATGGCTGTTCTGTGTGCTTTCCTACAACAAAAATTATTTTTGTGAATCCTGCAGGAAGCGCCTGTTTTAATGAATATTCAATAAGGGTTTCATTGTCAGTAACTTTCGCGAATGATTTTATTTTTCCCCCGAACCTGCTTGATAATCCTGCAACTATGTAAACAAGCGCTATTTCCATTTTTTCTTAAAATAAAAACTTATTTATAATAATTGTGTAATAGAAATATATGGCAATAATTTTAGGAATAGAATCAACAGCCCATACTTTCGGAGTGGGAATTGTCAAAGACGGAAAAATTCTGTCCAATATAAAAAAAACTTATACAACTTCAACCGGAGGCATAATCCCTGTTGAATCTGCAAAGCATCATGATGAAAATAAAGAGCAGATTTACTGCGAGAGTCTGGCTAAAGCAGGAATTAATGAAAAAGAAATTGATGCAATAGCATTTTCGCAGGGGCCAGGACTTGCGCCGTGTTTAATGATTGGAATAAAATTTGCCAAAAAACTTTCAGAAAAACTGGAAAAGCCTATTGTTCCTGTAAATCACTGCATTGCTCATCTGGAAATCGGAAAAATTACAAATGCCAGAGATCCTGTAATGCTTTATGTATCAGGAGCAAATACGCAGATAATTGCCTATTCTTCAGGAAAATACAGGATATTTGGAGAGACTTTGGATTTGGGGGCAGGGAATTTTATTGATACTTTTGCAAGATTTTTAGGAATTGGTTTTCCGGGAGGTCCTGTAATCCAGAAGCTTGCTGCAGAAAGCAGGAATTATATTGAACTTCCTTATGTTGTCAAAGGAATGGATATTTCCCTTTCAGGAATTCTTACTAATCTAAAACAAAAATTTGACTCCAAGAAATATTCAAAAGAAGATTTGTGCTATTCAATGCAGGAAACTGTTTTTGCAATGCTGATTGAAACAGCAGAAAGGGCTTTGGCGCATACGGGAAAAACAGAACTTCTTTTAGGAGGGGGAGTTGCCTGTAATTTAAGATTGCAGGAAATGTGCCAGATAATGTGTGATGAAAGAGGAGCGAAATTATTCTGCCCCAAAAATGAATTCTTAACAGACAATGCCGCCATGATAGCTTTTTTAGGCGAGACAATGTTCAATGCAGGAATTAAAATTCCCTATATAAGAATAGATGAGCTGGATATAAAACCTAGGCAAAGAACAGATGATGTTGAAGTTAAGTGGAAATGATTATATCAAAACATTTTTAAATCGTTTTTCTCTAACTAATTTATCCGATGAACGTAAGCGAGGATGAGCTTAATTTCTCTTTCGTTCATATAAATACAAAATGGCAGACGCATACAAAATTATCGAGAAAGCAAGAAAGACAGGGAAAATTGAGAAAGGAACAAACGAAGTTACAAAAGCAATTGAAAGAGGGACAGCAAAGCTTGTTGTTTATGCAGTCGATGTAGAACCCAAGGAAATTGTCCAGCATATTCCTCTTTTATGCAAGGAGAAAAAAATCCCGTGTCTGGAAGCAGATAGCAGGCAAAAATTAGGGCTTGCTGTCGGAATTTCTGTTCCTGCATCTTCTGTGGCAGTAATTGATGCCGGAGAAGCTGAATCTGATATTAAAGGACTGAAATAAATTAAAATGGGAAGCCAAAAACCACAGAAACAAAAAGAAGAAAAACAGCAATCTTCAAAGGGAAGCGATAAAATTCTGGGAGAAATTGTTCCTGCTGTTGTAGAGGAAGTTATCGGAAGAACAGGATTCAGGGGCGAAATTACACAGGTAAAAGTTTTAATCCAGGGCGGAAAAGATGAAGGAAAAAGCATGAGAAGAAATGTCAAGGGACCTATAAAAGTAGGAGATATCTTAATATTAAGAGAGACAGAAATTGAGGCAAGAAAAATCAAGT
>MFWP01000011.1:0-1414 GCA_001786415.1 Candidatus Pacearchaeota archaeon RBG_19FT_COMBO_34_9 | reverse complement strand
TTTTAAGGGAAAAATGATGGGTTTTAGCCAGAGTTCTCCAAACCTGAAAAATGACAGAAAAAGCGATTACGCATACGCATCGCGAAACACTGAAATAATAAAAAATGGAAAAATATGATGCAGAGCAGATTAAGGTTCTTGAAGGGCTTGAAGGAGTAAGAAAAAGGCCTGCAATGTATATAGGAAGCACAGGCAAAGACGGATTGCATCATCTGATTTATGAGGCAGTTGACAATTCTGTTGATGAAGCTCTTGCAGGATATTGCAAGATAATTACTGTTACAATCAATAAAGATGGTTCTGCAACAATTGAGGATGACGGAAGAGGAATTCCTATTGAAAATCATCCGGTATATAAAGTTCCTGCAGTACAGATTGCCCTTACCAAACTTCATGCAGGAGGAAAATTTGACAGAAAATCTTATATGATTTCAGGAGGGCTTCATGGAGTAGGAATTTCATGCGTCAATGCCCTATCCAAAAAATTCTTAATTGAAATTAAAAGAGATGGGAATATCTATAGGCAGGAATATTCAAGGGGGAATGTCAAGACAAAACTTGAAAAAGTCGGCAAATGCTCACAGAATGAAACAGGAACAAAAGTAACTTTCTGGCCTGATGAAGAAATCTTTTCTATTCTTAATTTTGATTATAAAGTGCTTGAAACAAGATTCAGGGAAATATCTTTTTTGAATTCAGGATTAAAAATAACTCTTTATGATGAGATAAAAAATAAAAAAGAGGAATTTATTTCATTAGGCGGATTAATGGAATTTGTAAAATGGCTTAACAAATCAAAAGAACCTTTGCATAAGCCGGTTTATTTTAAGAGAGAGATGGACAGTACAGTTGTGGAGGTTGCAATACAATACAATTCAGGCTATCAGGAAAATATCTTTGGTTTTGTCAATACAATAAATACTGTTGAGGGCGGAACCCATGTTTTTGGTTTTAAGACTGCGCTGACAAGAGTCATAAATGATTATGCAAAGAAAAAAGGAATTTTGAAAGATGAGAATTTTTCAGGAGAAGATGTCAGGGAAGGGCTGACTGCAATAATCAACATAAAAATTCCTGAGCCGCAGTTTGAAGGGCAGACAAAAACAAAACTTGGCAATTCTGAGGTTAAAGGATGGGTTGATTCAAGCGTAACAACTGCTCTTTCAGAGTTTTTTGAAGAGAATCCTAATATAGCAAGAAAGATAGTTTCAAAAGCAGAAGCTGCAGCAAAGGCAAGGCTTGCTGCCAAGAAAGCAAAAGATTTGGTAAGAAGAAAAAATGCTTTTTCTCTTGGAGGACTTCCAGGAAAACTTGCTGACTGTTCAAGCAAAAAATCAGAAAATACAGAACTTTATATTGTTGAGGGGGAAAGTGCAGGCGGAAGCGCAAAAATGGCAAGGGATAAAGAGTATCA
>MFWP01000010.1:19892-24639 GCA_001786415.1 Candidatus Pacearchaeota archaeon RBG_19FT_COMBO_34_9 | reverse complement strand
GAGAATAATTTATAAACTTTTCTGTAAAATTAAATAGATTTAGCAGTATATAATCAAAAAAATAAAAAGAACCAATTAAGGTACCCTGACTCCTCAATTTCGTATGGAAATATTTAAAAAGAAATTTTTTGTTCTTGTTTGTTTTTGTTTTATTTATAAAAATTTATATTATATAGTATATAATATAATTATATAATATATTATTAATATATAATAAATTTTTATTTAAAAAATCAATTCTTTTTTGTGAACAGAAAGAAAATATCCAAAAAATTCCAAAAAGAGTCAAAATTTAGTTTCCATTAGAAATATAGGTGTTTTTCTTATTTAGTAGTTATAATTCTTTATATAATCAATTCAAATAATTATCGTTGGCAACATTTTTACCTTAAATAGTTTCCATAGGAAATTGTAGTGTGAGGGATAACAGTATTTAAATAAGAAAGGAATTATTTAATTAGATAAAAAGGAGTTGAAATGGGGAATAAATTAGATAAGATATTTGAGGCTTTTGACAATAATGGAATCTTTAAGAATAAGTCCATGCTGCAAAATAGCTACCAGCCTGAAGATATCCCACATAGAACTAAACAGATAGAGCAGATAGCTTCTATACTTGCCCCTATTTTAAGGGGAGACAGGGCGAGCAATCTTTTTCTTTATGGAAAGACAGGCACAGGAAAGACTCTCTCGATACAATATATAAAAAATGAATTATTAAAAAGAGTAAAAAAAGATGCAGATTTTAATCTAAGAATAGAGTATCTAAATTGCAAGTTAAAGAAAGTTTCTGATACAGAATACAGGATTCTTGCGGAATTAATCAAAAAATTTGGCGGAGAGGTTCCGGCAACAGGTCTTCCCACACAATCTGTCTATGATAAGTTTATTGATACAATAAATGCAGAAAAACAGACAGTTGTTCTTATACTGGATGAAATAGATCAGACAACAAAGAAGATTTCAGATGATTTCCTCTATAATTTTACAAGGCTTAATTCTGAACTTACAAAATCCCAGATATGCCTTGTGGGAATCAGCAATAATCTTACTTTTTTGGATGAACTTGACCCAAGAGTCAAGAGTTCTCTTTCAGAAGAAGAAGTTGTCTTCCCCCCATATAATGCCTTGCAGTTGCAGGATATATTAACAAAAAGAGCAAGAGATGTTTTCAAGGAAGGCGTTATGCAGGAAGGGGTTGTTGCTAAATGCGCTGCTCTGGCTGCACGGGAACATGGGGATGCAAGGAGAGCACTGGATTTGCTGAGAATTGCAGGTGAACTGGCAGAAAGAGACAATTCAAAAAAGATTTTTCTTAAATATATTGATGAAGCAAATGATAAAATTGAACGTGATAAAATTCTTGATGTTATTAAATCTGAACCTAAACAGTTTCAATTAGTCTTAAATTCAATTATCCAGCTTTCTGAAAAGCCGAATCATCCTCTTTTTACAGGGGAGGTTTATAATTTTTACAGGGACCTTTGCCTGAAAAACAAGCTTGAAATACTTACACAAAGAAGAGTCAGTGATATAATCCAGGAGTTTGATATGCTTGGAATAATTACTGTAAATGTTATTTCAAAAGGGAGAGGCGGACGAATGAGAGAAATTAAACTTGCAATTACAAAAGACATCACCGAGAAAGCAAAAGAGATTATCACAGATTCCTTAAATTATAGTTAATAAAATGAATTCCCATGAAATACTGAAATTTTGCCTAGAAAGGGGTTTTTTGCTAGATAATGAAGTTTTGAAAATATTTAATGAGTCAGGAGAAGATATTGAATCAATTAAATTAATCATAGAAAAAATCCAGAATTCAACAAATCAGAGAATTATCACAAGAAGATTATTTAACCAAAACAGGGAGAAAGTCTTTCAGGTTCTTTCAACGCTTCCGAAAGAAAACCAGCAGCAGCTGGAAAAATTAAAAATAAAACTTGGATTAAGCATAGAAATCTCTAAAGAATTTTCTAAAACAGATGAACCCGGAATTTTTATATATTCTGCTGATAGAAAAGAAAAAGAGGAATCTGGTGAAGGCAGAGTAAAAATTCTTTCTTCAGTGCTGAGCAATACAAAAAAACTGGAAGTTGATGATTTTACAAAACATTTTAGGAACAGGCTTCTTGAGATTAAGAAAATACTGCAGGGGAATTCTTCATTGAAAAATCTTGTTTCAATAAACAAACTTTCCGAAAGCAGGCAGGGAATTTCCATAATAGGGATTATTTCAGATAAATCTGTTACAAAGAATAAAAATATGCTTCTTGAAGTTGAAGACCTGACTGGAAAGATAAGGGTACTGATAAATCAAAATAACCCTGAACTTTATGAAAAAGCAGAAGAAATAAGCCTGGATTCTGTATTGGGCTTTAGCGGATTCGGGAACAGAGAGATTCTTTTTGCCAGCGATATTATTTTCCCTGATTCAATTCTTCATGAACGAAAAAAATCACCTATTGAAGAATATGCTCTCTTTCTTGGTGATTTGCATTTTGGAAGCAAATTATTTTTAAAAAATAATTTTTTGAAATTTATTGATTATATTAACGGCAAAGTTCCAAATACTCCTGAAGTGAAAAAGATAAAATATCTTTTCTTTGTCGGGGATATTATCACAGGGGTAGGGAATTATCCAAGCCAGGAAAGAGATTTAGAAATAAAAGATATAGAAGAACAATTTATAGGTGTTTCAGAATTACTCGAGAAGATAAGAAAAGATATCAAAATGATAATTTCTCCCGGGAATCATGATGGCGTCAGGCTTATGGAACCACAGCCTTTTTTGAAGGAGAAGTACGCATGGAGCATTTATAATCTGAAGAATGCCGTACTCACAGGAAACCCTGCAAGAGTTAATATAGGAAGCACAGATAATTTTTCAGGATTTGATGTCCTGACTTATCATGGATTTTCTTTTCCTTATTATGCAAATACTGTCCCTAGATTAATGAAAGAAAAGGCATTAAACTGTCCTGATAAGATAATGTCATATCTATTAAGAAACAGGCATCTTGCAGCAGCACATTCTTCTGTACAGCATTATCCCTCTGAGGATGATGAAATGATTATAAAAACAGTGCCTGATATTTTTGTTTCAGCACATACCCATGCAAGTGCAGTTTCTTATTATAATAATATCCTAACTGTTTCTGTTTCTTCATGGGAAAGCAAGACTTCCAGACAGGAAAAGATGGGGAATGAACCAGATTTCTGCAAGATTCCAATGTTCAATCTTAAAACAAGGACAATCAAGATTCTGGATTTTGAAGATGATAAAATGGGGGAGAAAAGTCCGAATTAAAATGAATGAAAATATAATTGAGAAAATAAGGCAATTTGTAGAAGAAGAATCAAAAAAGCCAACTGCTAAATATGGCTATGAACCTTATCTTTTCCATTTAATTCCTGTAAGAAATTATGCTGTTAAGCTGGCTAAAAAATTAGGTGCAGATGTTGAGGTTGTTGAAATTGCAGCATTGCTGCATGATATTGGTTCAATTATTTATGGCAGAGAAAATCATCATGTTACAGGGGCGGAAATCACAGAAAAAAAGTTAAAAGAATTAGGTTATCCTCAAGAAAAGATTGAAAGAGTGAAATCCTGCATCCTGAATCATAGAGGTTCAGTTAATAATCATAAAGCGACAGTTGAAGAACAAATAATTGCTGATACAGATTCACTTAGTCATTTTGATAATCTTAGCGGACTTTTTAAGGCAGCATTTATTTATGAAAATTTAAATCAACAAGAAGCAATGACTAACGTTTTATCTAAATTAAAACGTTCCTTTGAAAAACTTTCTTTTCAAGAATCCCGCGAGATTATAAAACCAAGATATGATGCAGCAATATCTTTATTAAAAGAAAAATGAACACACAACAATACTTTCTTGATTTGGAAAAAGAGGTCAGAAAAGTTTATGGTGTTGCAAATGAAGCAAGAGCAAAAAAATTAGACCCTGTAAATAAGGTTGAAATCCCTCTGGCAATGAGCATGGCTGAAAAAGTTGTGGGGCTTATTTCCACAATTTATCCACAGATGGATGGTTCCGGAATTGCAAACAGAATTCTTGAACTTGAAAAAGAATTTGGGAAATTGAATATGGGTGTCTCTTTCAGAATTGCAGAGGAAGTTGCAAAGCAAAAATTCTGCCAGTTTGCAAGCCTGCTTGAAGCAATCGATGCCGGAATAAGGATCGGCTTTGCATACACTACCTTAGGGGTTGTTTCAAGCCCGATTGAAGGATATACTGGGTTGAAATTAGGAAAGACAAGAGAGGATAAAGAATATTTTATTGCTAATTTTTCAGGACCAATAAGAAGTGCAGGGACTACAGCTTCATGCGTTGTTCTTATGCTAATTGATTATCTTAGGGAAATGTTTGGATATGCAAAATATGATCCTTCTGAAGAAGAAGTTAAAAGATATGTTCTTGAAAATTATGATTATCATGAATATGTGACTAACCTGCAATATCTTCCTACTGAGGAAGAAGCAGCTTTTTTAGCAAAAAATTTGCCTATTCAGATTGCAGGAGATCCCACAGAAAAAATAGAAGTTTCAAATCACAAAAATTTAGCGAGAGTTGATACAAATCTTATCAGGGGGGGAATGTGCCTTATTTTTTCAGAGGGGCTTGCGCAAAAAGCAAAAAAAGGATTAAGACTTTTGAAAGAATTAAAGTTAAAGGGTTTTCAATCAACAGGGTGGGATTTTCTGGATGATTATGTAAAATTG
>MFWP01000010.1:0-19884 GCA_001786415.1 Candidatus Pacearchaeota archaeon RBG_19FT_COMBO_34_9 | reverse complement strand
ATGATTTAGTTGCGGGGAGACCTGTATTTGGGCATCCTTCAAGATCAGGAGCTTTTAGAATCAGGTATGGAAGAAGCAGAGTTTCAGGATTCAGTGCAACTTCCATGCATCCTGCCACAATGGCAATTACAGATAATTTTATTGCGATAGGAACCCAATTAAAAATTGAAAAGCCAACTAAAGGATGTGTTGTAACTTCCTGTGATTCTATTGATGGTCCTATTGTAAAATTATTTAACGGAAGTGTCAAAAAATTAAGGACAAAAGAAGAGGCTAGAAGATTGTATGCAGATACAGAAGAGATAATTTATCTTGGAGATATCTTGCTTCCTTTTAGTGATATTGTAAACAGAAATGCTAATTTTATGAAGCCCGGATATGTGGAAGAATGGTGGAAGCTGAATTTAAGACAAAAAGATGCAGAACTTGAAAAAAATATAGATTATCTTAATGTCTCTTTTGAGCAGGCGATAGATTTAAGCAGAAAATTTGATATTCCTCTTCATCCAACACATATTTTTTACTGGACGCAGATATCCAGAGAAGAATTCTCAGGACTGATTAGATGGCTGAAAAATGCAAGAATCAGCGGAGGAAAAATAATTTTTCTATATAACAAAACAGAACAGGAAAAATTCAGAATTGGAAAAAGAGCACTTGAACTTTTAGGAATAGAACATGAGGTTACCATAGAAAATGTTGTATTAAATGAAAATAACAGCAAAGCTTTGCTTGTTAATCTGGGTATTGATGAACAAATCCTGGATAAAGATGGTTTTCTTAATGAAGAGATTTTAAAGATAGAGGATAAAATAATTAAATCGGAATTATCTGAAGAATTAAAAGCAGATAATCTCAAAGAAGGAGAAAAAATTCTTTTTATTATTAATAAATTATCTGCAATAGTCATAAAAGACAAAGCAGGAGAATTCATTGGTGCAAGGATGGGCAGACCTGAAAAAGCAAAATTGAGAAAACTTGACGGAAGCCCTAACATTTTATTTCCTGTAGGAAAAGAAGGCGGAAGATTAAGAAGTGTTCAGGCAGCGTGCGAAGGGGGGAATGTAAGAAGCGCATTCCCCCTCTATTATTGTGAAGAATGTAAGAAAGAAACAATTTATCCTGTTTGCGAAAATTGCAATAAAGAATGCAAGAAACTTTTTTATTGCGGGGAATGCAATAAGCTTTCTCCTGAAGTTTGCAAAGAACATAAAAGAGTGCAAACTTATAATACAAGAGATTTGGATATAAAACATTATTTTGACAAAGCTGTTGAAAAATTAAAATTTCAAAAATCAGATGTCCCCCCATTAATCAAAGGAGTAAGGGGAACTTCTTCTGCAGAACATAATATGGAACATCTTTGCAAGGGGATTTTAAGAGCGAGATATAATCTGCAGGTAAATAAAGACGGAACAATAAGGTTTGATGCAACAGAATTACCGATTGTTTCTTTTAAACCAAAGGAAATTTTTGTAAGTATAGAAAAATTGAAAGAAATTGGGTATGATAAAGATATTTTTGGGAATGAACTTATTGATGACAACCAGATTCTAGAACTTATGCCTCATGATATAATTCTTCCATGTTCTCCTGAATCCACAGATGAGAGGGCAGATGATGTATTTGTTAATGTGTGTAATTTTATTGATTCTCTTCTTGTGAATTTTTATAATCTAGAACCTATTTATAATGTGAAGAAAAGAGAGGATTTGGTAGGGCAAATAGGTGTTTGCATGGCTCCGCATAATTGTGCAGGAGTTATCTGCAGATTTATTGGTTTTTCAAATACTCTTGGTTTATTTGCAAGTCCATATATGCATGCAGCAATAAGAAGAGACTGTGATGGAGATGAAGCAGCAATCATGCTTTTAGGAGATGTTTTGCTGAATTTTTCCAGAAAATTCCTGCCGGGCCACAGAGGGGGAACGCAGGATGCACCTCTTGTGCTTAATGCAAAAATTGATGCAGGCGAGGTTGATGACCAGATTCTTGATTTTGAATTAGTCAGAGAATATCCTATTGAACTTTATCATCTTGCTGAGCAGAAGAAACATTCCTCAGAGCTAAAAATACCCAATGTAAAATCTTTTTTAAAAGAAGGAAAAAATCCTTTTGTCGGAATAGGCTATACTCATGACACAGATAATTTTAATGACGGGGTTTTATGCTCTTCATACAAACTTCTTGAAACTATGCAGGATAAAGTCAATCATCAAATGGCTCTTGTGGAAAAAATAAGGGCAGCAGACACTTCTGATACTGCAAAACTTATTCTTGACAAGCATTTTTTAAAGGATTTAAAGGGTAATCTGAGAAAGTTTTCAATGCAGGGATTCAGATGCGTAGCCTGCAATGAAATAATGAGGCGTCCTCCTTTAACAGGAGTCTGCCAGAAATGCGGAGGAAAAATAATATTCACTGTCAATGAAGGCGGAATTAAAAAATATCTTGAACCTGCACTTGGACTGGCAGAAAGATACAACTTGTCTGTCTATATGAAGCAAAATCTCCAGATAGTAAAAGAAAATATAGAAAGCATATTCGGAAAAGAAACAGAAAAACAGGAAGCGTTGGGGAAGTGGTTTTAAAATGAAAATTTATTTAAATAACTATTCCCTAAAAATACATGATGAAAAAAAAGAATGAAAAAAAGGGTTTTATTTGGTACTCTCTGAAAATTAGTTTTTGGGCATTAATTATAAGTCTAGGGATGATATTTGTATTATCTTTTTTTATGCAGATTCTAAATCTAAGATTATTAATTCCAGTGTTTTATTTTATATTCGGAATTTTTCTCTTATCTATCCCCCTTACTTTTATCATTTCAATAATTCATCTCATAAGATATAAAGATAAAACTTTTGCAATTATTTCTTTGGTAATATCCATTCTTTTTTTAATATTTTTTATCTTGGGGATTTTATTAATAAAGAATATTAATTTTTCCTAAATAATCAAATTAATCTCAAGCCGTAATAAATTATTGTGGGAATTAGCAGGCACCCCATCATATGTGTCTTCTTGACTGCAAGCGAATTGAAAAAAATCCCTGTCAATGTGGAAGCAGATAAGACAAGAATTCCTGCAAAACCAGAGAAAGCAAAAACAATTATCACCAAAAAAATAAGCGTTGCTATTAAGAGAATAGGATAATTTATTTTATTTATCTTTGAAGAAAAAAACTTTGCAAGATATTTTGTAAGAAAAAAAGAAACCAATCCACTGATTAAAACAACAATCAAAATTAATAATAGAATTTTCCAGGAAAGATTTCCTGTTATTTCCTGAATTGCTGCAGCAGCACCTGTCCTTGTTTTTGAAATTGCATACAAAGAGACAAAAGACAGCCCCATAACCAAAACATTTGTCGCTCCAATTAAAACCAGAAAACCTTTTCTGTCTGTTTTTGAAATTGCATTCCCCAAAACTGCAGCCTGCCCGCTTCCCAAGCCAGGAAGAAAACCACATAAAGGGGAAGCAATAATTGAACCAATAACCGGCCGAATCATTTTGCATTCAGGATTTGTTATTTCCTGTTTTGGAATTTCAATTTTATTTTTTATGCTTATTATTAGCAAAGAACTTCCGAACAATCCTGTGAGTAGGGGAAGAAGAGGCTCTTTTATACCAAGATTTAACACACACAATCCAAGCAATCCTGAGATTACAAAAACAAAAAAAGCTGTTATTTTCTTTTTTTCAGTAAAAACCAGGATAAAAGAAGTTCCCAATAAAATCCAAAACATTACTGAATGGACAGAATCATACAGTTTTGAAATGATAAAAGACAGCGGGAAAGAAATAAAAATAAGAATAATAACTGCAATCAGCCCGCCATAAGCAGTGAGCATAATTGCCTCATAACCTTTTCCTTCTTTAAGCAATTCATGCCCTGGAAGAACTGAAAGCTGCGTTTCTGTATCTGGACAGCCGAGAAATATAGAGGGAATAAAATCTATGAAGGTATGTGCAATAGCCATTGAAGCTATGAAGATAATAAAGAAAATAGAATTTATTCCTGAAAAAATTGATGCAGACAAACTGACTAAAATTGCTCCTATAAGATTTATGTGAATTCCAGGAGCAAGGCCTGTGAATGTCCCTGCGAGAATTCCAAGAAAGACAAAAAGAAGGATTTCTATTAACATTTAAATTAAAGAAGAAAAAATAATTTTTAATCATTATTGTACAGAAAAGCTTTAATAATTATTAATTTCTCTTATCTGTATGAATTCAGAGGAAAAATTTGAACTAATCAAGAGGAATACTGAAGAGATAATTACAGAGAAAGAATTAAAAGACCTTCTGGAAAAAAAGAAAAAACCAGTTATTTATTGGGGAACTGCTCCTACAGGGAGACCATCTATAGCTTATCTTCTTCCTGCACTGAAAATTGCAGATTTTTTGAAAGCAGGATTTCATGTAAAAATTCTTCTCGCAGATTTGCATGCTGCACTTGACAATGTCCCATGGAATGTTGTTGAAAAAAGATACAGATATTATGAAAAGATTATACCTCTAATAATAAAATCTATTGGCGTTGATATCAAAGAGCTTGAGATAATCAAGGGAAGTGAGGTGCAGTTAAGCCCAGAGTATATGTATGATGTTTTGCAGATGTCTTCTCATGTTTCAATTCATGATGCAACAAAAGCATCTTCGGATGTTGTAAAAGTGACAGATAATCCAAAACTTTCAGGAATCATCTACCCAATAATGCAGGCGGTTGATGAACAATATTTAGGAGTTGACTGTCAGTTTGGCGGAACAGACCAGAGAAAAATTATGGTATTAGCAAGAGAAAATCTTCCAAAAATAGGATATAATTCCAGAATTGAGATAATGAATCCTTTAATTCCCGGCTTAATTGGAAAACAAATGTCTTCTTCTGACCAGAAATCCAAGATTGATTTTTTGGATAATGAAGAAACAATAAAAAAGAAAATAAATGATGCAGAATGCATCGCAGGAAATTCTGACAACGGAATTATGGCTTTTTTGAAATATGTAATCATGACGATAAAGTATGATAACAAAGAAAAGTTCATAATTAAAAGAGATAAGAAATTCGGAGGAAATTTAGAATATAAAAATTATGAAGAAATAGAAAAGGATTTTATTGCAAGAAAACTTCATCCTTTAGATTTAAAAAATGCTGTTGCAGATGGGATTATCCAAATTTTAAAACCAATACAAAAAGAAAGAAAAGTTCTTGAGAAGCTGGAGAAAGAAGCTTATAGTTAATATTTCTTAAAAGATGTTAAAAAAATTAAACCACCCACTGCAATTAACACGACAGATAATATAGGGCTTATATTCTTTATCATCTCACCATTTGAAATTACTGCTCCTGATAAAGCTAAATTCTGATAAGCTAAAAAACCGATTCCGAATAATATGAATATACTTCCAAAAACCCTTCCTATATATTTGGCTAAGTCTGTAAAAGGATTTGCTTTTCCTGTTAGTTTTGCATAATTTCTTGCCCCTGAACCTAATCCTCTTGATAGGTAATATTTTCTCTCTTCTCCTTTTGCGCCCTTAATTATAACTCTCCTAACATTACCATATTTCATTAAATTACTTAATACATCATAGATTTCTTTCCGGGCTATTTTTTCCCCTGTTTCTTTTTTGAGTGCATCTCCAAGATCATTTATAGTTAAAGCCCTGTCTCTTCCTACCCTTAAACTTTTTATTACATCATGCGCAGTATCACCTAAATCTTCTAAATGCTTAACCATTATATCATTAATAATTTAATATATTTAAATTTATCTTTGCTCGATAACCTGAAAGCCGCCTATTAATAATATTTTTTGACGCATTCAGATTATCTCGTCTTAAATTCAACAACATCCAAATCTCTCATCACATGAGCCAAGCCGACAACCTGTCCGGAATATTTTGATGAGGGACCCCAGATCCTTGTTTCTTTTATCTTATTAGAAAATCCTTTTAGGATTTTTTCCGCAACATCTTTTACTGTGCTGTCCGGAGGAAGAATTATCGGCTTATTGCTTTTTTCTTTTCCCGGCTCTTTTGTGTAAACTCTGATTTTGCCGAAACTTTGAAAGAGTTTTTCCTTTAATTGTTCAATATTCTCTCCTGTTTTTGATGAGATAATGATAAAATTATATTTTTTGCTTTGAAGAGTTGCATAAACTTTTCTTTTTTCTGTTTCAGAAAGCAAATCTATTTTATTAAACAAAATTATCTTTTTTCCTGCTGTCCTTTCAATCTTTTTCTCTATTTCAGGAATCTGCTCTAATTGTGTAACTAAAATCAAAATGGCATCTGCAGAATTAACAATTCCTTTGTCATAATGTTCTGATTCAATTGCTGGAACTTCTATCAGCTGAACTCCCACCCCATTATAATTCATCATTCCCACTATAAGTGTTTTTGTTGCAAAACTATAATCAGAAATTTCCGGCTTGGCATTTGTCAGCAGGGAAAGAAGGGATGATTTTCCTGATTTTGTTTTTCCAATGATAACTGCCTGCATATCTTCTTTTTTTATTCCTGTCTTGCTGGAAGAGGATTTTTTAACCTTTTTCTCTCTTTCTAATTTTTCCTTTAATTTTATCCTTCTTGTCTTAAGATTTGCCAGCATTTTTTCAGAAGATTTGTGCTTTGGACATTCTTTAATCATCTCTTCCAAATATACTAATCTTTCTTCATCTGTTTGCGCTGTCAGAAATTTTGCTTCTGCCTTCTGATAGAATGGAGACTGATTTGTTGATGCCATGATAAATATTTTAATGGTAGTTTACTTAAAAAATTTATGAATGATAAAATTTTAGAGAAAATCAGAGAAAAAAGGGAATTCTCGCAACTTCCCGAAAAAGATATTGAAATAGCTTTTAGCAGATTTGAAAAAAGACAGGCAAGCGAGGAGGAAAAGATAAATCTCGCAAAAGAACTGCTAAGAAAGGTCTTTTCAGCCTTCATAAGCAAAAAACTTCTTTCTCTTAAAAATAAGGAGCCTGAATGGGTTTTGCGAAAGCATATATCGACACGCGAGCGAATGCCTTATTACAAGGAGATTTATAAAAAATTTTTTGAAGGATATGCAAAAGCAAGTGTGATTGATTTGGGGGCAGGAATTAATGGTTTTAGCTACAAATTTTTTGGCAGAGACATAAAATATATCGCAATAGAATCTATCGGACAGCTTGTTGAACTAATGAATTTTTATTTCAAGCAGGATAAAATTAATGGAAAGGCAGTTCATCTTAGCCTGTTTGAAAAAGAGAAAGTTATTGAAATAATAAAAAGAGAGAAAAAGCCAAGAATTGTCTTTATGTTTAAAGTTATTGATGCACTGGAAAGTTTGATGCCAAACTATTCAAAAGAATTAATATCTGAAATTGCCCAAGTTTCTGATAAAATAATTGTGAGCTTTGCAACAAAAAGCTTGGGGAGCAGAGAGAGATTTAAAGCAAAAAGAAACTGGATTCTTGATTTTATTCACACTAACTTTAATGTCATGGGTGATTTTGAGCTTGGGGGGGAGAGATATATGATCTTCGGCAAATAGTTTTATATATCCCTTTAATTTTTTTCTTTTATGAAATCAAAATTTTACAGAAAAGTTTTGCCTAATGGCATGACAATTATCTTTGAGAAAAGAAATCTTCCTGTAGTGGCTGTTGCTTTTGCTGTAAGAAATGGTGGAGTCAATGAAGAGATAAATGAGAAAGGCATATCCCATTTTATTGAGCATATGCTTTACAAAGGAACCCCAACAAGAAATGCAAAAAAGATTGCAGAGGAAATTGAAAAAAAAGGAGGAGAACTTAATGGCTTTACTGATGAAGCAATTACTGCTTATTGGTGCAAGATGCCAAGCAAACATCTGAAGACAGCATTAGAGGTTTTGAGCGATATGGTTAAGAATCCTTTATTTGATGAAAAAGAACTAGAAAAAGAAAGAAAAGTTATTTTTGAGGAGATTAAAATGAGAAAGGACAATCCGCATATTTATGTCCTTGATAATATTCAAAGAGAATTATACAGCGGGACTTTAGGAAAAAATCTGATAGGAACTTATGAAACTATGAAATCGATTGACAGAAAAAGAATTATTGATAAATTCAGGCAGATATACCAGCCGAACAATATGATTCTGGGAATTGTGGGAGATGCTAATTTTAATGAAATCATTGGTTTTGTCCAAAAATCTTTTGGAGATACAAAAGGAAAGGTTCCAGAGCCGGAATTTTCTGCAAAAAATAATTCTGCAATTGAAAAAAGAAGGGGGATTGACCAGGCAAATCTTGTTTTTGCTTATCATGTGCCTTTATCAAATGATGATAAAAGTTATGCTGCTGAAGTACTGGGAACCCTAATGGCAGGAGGCATGTCTTCAAGACTTTTCAGCGAGATAAGGGAAAAAAGAAATCTTGCTTATGCTGTCAAAGGCGATTCAAATATAAACAATTTCTTTGCATACAATTTAATTTATATAGGTACAACAAAGGAGAATGTGGAGATTGTAAAAAAGATAATTCTTGATGAATTTAAAAAGGTGGCGGAAGAACTTACAGAAAAAGAGCTTAATCAGGTGAAAGAACAGCTGATTGGCAATTATCACATTTCTATGGAAGATTCCCAGATGCAGATGGTTAATCTGCTTTTGTATGAAATTGACGGAAATGCCCAGAAATTCTATGATTATGAAAAGAATATTAATGCTGTAAAATTAAAAGACGTTAGGGAATTAGCAAAGATAAAAAATTACAGTTTTTTGGCGCTTGTTCCGGAGTGAGATGAAATGTTCATTGTAAAAATCCCTGCAATTAACGGATTGGGAAAAACAAAAGGATGCGAGAAAGCAGGAAATGCAATTCTGAAAACTTTAAGGGAGGAGATTTATTCAAATGAGCAGAATATTCCCATTGATGTTTCCCTCCTGGATTTGGAAGAGATTCATATAGATAATTCTGATTTAAACTTGACAAACAATTTAATTTATGAAAACTCTCTTGAGATTTTTGAAACAAAGCCCAAAACAATTTTTCTTGGAGGAGACCATTCAATAAGCTATTCAACAGGAAAGGCATTTCTTGATTACTGTAGGAAGCAGAAAAAGAAGCCTTGCTTAATTATTTTTGACAGCCATCCTGATTTAATGCCTGTTTCAGCAAAAAAAGAAAATTTTGCTAATCATGAGGAATGGCTCAGAAAATTGATAGAAGAAGGATTTCCGAAAGAAAATATATTAATCATTGGAATAAGAAATGCAGAAAAAGAAGAAATTTCATTCATAAAACAAAATAAAATCAAAACAATTCCATTCAATAATCTTTTTCTTGATATAGAAAATATCTGCGATACGATAATGGAATTTGCAAGCGGGAAAGAGTTATATGTTTCAGTTGATATTGATGTCATTGATCCTGCTTTTGCTCCTGCAACAGGTTATCCTGAGCCAGGGGGGCTTACTTCCAGAGAATTTTTATATTTAATCCAGAGAATAAACAAAATAAAAAATCTTCATGCAATTGATATTGTTGAAATTAATCCTGAAAAAGACAGGGAAAATATTACAGTCAAGCTCGGAGCAAAAGTTCTTGCAGAACTTTTGTAATCATTCGTCAAAGCCAAATGAGAGCAAAAATCGTTGCTGAACTGCTATAATCAAAATGAGGTGTTTTATTGCAATCGAAATTCCTGAAGAAATAAAGAAAGAGATTATCAAGATTCAAAAACAACTCCCAGAATTCAGAGGGAAATTTACTGAAAAAGAAAATCTGCATCTAACATTAAAGTTTTTAGGGGAAATTGATGAGGAAAAATTGGGGGAAATCAGGGAAAGATTAAAAGAAATAAAATTTGGACATTTTGAGACAGAGATTGATTCTATAGGCATTTTTGATAATAGGAAATCAAACAAATATGAACAATCGATTATTGTCTGGCTTCATATGAAAAATTGTAATGAACTCCAAAAACAAATTGATTCAAAATTAGAAAGATTATTTGAAAAAGAAAAAAGATTCATGAGCCATCTGACAATTGCAAGAGTAAAATCAGTTAGAGATAAGAAAGTGTTTACTGAACGATTATATGAAATAAATATCCCAAAAATGAAGTTTTATGTTAACAGTTTCAGCCTGAAAGAATCAATATTAACTGCAAAAGGTTCAGTCTACAATGATGTAGAAGTTTATAACTTGAAAATATAAATAAAAAAGAATATCTGGTTTTATATAATTTCTGATTATTAAAAGATATTTCCGAACACCTATTTTCTTAAAAATAAGAAAAAATGAATTATATTTTGATGGTTGACGAGAAAAGGATTAGGGAAATGATTTCTGATTTTGCCAGTATTTATAACTTTAATTTAGATCATCTGCCATCAGAAGCAAAAGATTATTCTAAATGGCCTGAATTGTTTACAGATGAAGGGCGTGTTATTGCAGATTTTATTTATAGTTATGTAAACAAAAGAAACAGCCCTTCTACAAGAATATTAAGAATAACAAGTTCTCTTGAACAAGAAATTTTAGAAGAAATTTTATCTAGTAGTTCTCTTCAGAAAGCCTGAAGATATCTGCCTTTTTTCCAATTATTTTCTGCAATTCTTCTATCGGCGCATTGATTATATTTTTCAGCGTCTTGAATTCTGACAGAAGTTTTTTGGCTGTTTTCGGGCCTATACCCGGAAATCCCTCAAGAATAAACTGCAATCTTTCTTTTTTATTCAGGCTTTTTTTTGCAACGTTCAGGGAAGATTCTCTTTCTTTTTTTCTGGCAAGAACATCAATAAATTTAGCCGTATCTTCATAATTCTTTGAGAAAATTATCGGAATTTTGTGCTTTAATACTATCGAAAGAAGAAAACCTCTGATGGCATTTGCATTTATTCCTTCTTTATCATCAGAATAAATTTCCTGCTCATCAATTCCCTCAATTATGAGGAATTTATTTTCATATTGATGCAGTTCTTCCATTTGTCTTTTTAATCTTCCGCTTATCATGGAAGAAATAAAATCAGAAACTGTTTTTCTCTCTATTGCAATGTTATTCACAAGATAATCAGCGACTTTTAATTCCCTGAATTCTATTTCAAGATTAAGATAAATTAATTCGGAAGCAACAAGAGAATTTTTTTCCCGATAATCAATTATTATCTTTGGTCTTCTTTTTTCTTTTGTCGGTTCGGATTTGGAAAAAACATTGAAAAATGTCATGGGATAATTTAAATAATAAATATTATAAATATATTTGTGAAAGATAAAAACCAGGTTTATGCAAAGAAAGCAGAACACTCTATCTTATACCGGTTTGAACAGAAGTTTAGAAGATTTATTATTCCTAAAATCCCCAATTTTATTGAAACCTATCACCTGACTTATCTTACCCTGGTTTTTTCCATTCTTTTATTGATTTCTGGTTTTTTAATAAATGATGATGTTTTGTTATTATTAATTATTTCATTAATCGTCTTGCTTCAATGGATTTTTGATGTATTAGACGGCGGATTAGGGAGATATAGAAATACAGGGTTAGTAAGATGGGGCTTTTTTGCAGACCATTTTTTAGATTTTGTATTTATGGCATCTGTCCTTTTAGCATATCATTCTTTTCTGAATGGCCCGGCGGATTATAATTATCTATTTTTATTAATAATTGCTTTTTCTTCTGTAGGATTAATGATTAATTGTTATCTCTATTTTGGAGCCACACAACTTTTTTTTACCTCTACAAACAAAATAGGAACATCTGAAGCAAGACTTGCTTTGATTTTATTTAATATTATTTTAATTTTTACAGGAAAAATGCTTATTATTAAGATTCTGCCTTATCTTGCCATTGGTTCAGTTTTGGTTTTAATTTATTCTTTTTTAAAAAATTCAAAACGTTTATGGAGACTTGATATGAGACTAAAACATAAAGATAAAAGTCAGAGAGTTTTCTGAAATTCAGATTTATTCTTACCCTCCTCACAATCCCGCTTGTTTGTCTCTGACCTTTCTTCCGCGGAATTATTTGCCATCTCTTCCTTTATATCCTGTATTGTTTTATGCATCTTTTTTTCCCTGGCATTTGACACATAATAGAAACTTTCATCCCTTGTACCTTTTGTTATCAGCATAATAAGTTTTCCTTCCATTAATCTTGCTGTCCTTCCGCTTCTCTGAATTTTCCTTATTGCAGAAGGAACAGGCTCATAAAATATGACTGTATTAACTTCAGGGATATCCAGCCCTTCTTCCCCAATTGAGGTGGCGCATAAAACATTTATCTCTCCTGAGGAAAATTCATCTATAATCTTTTTCTGCTCTTTCTGGCTTAATCCTGTAGAATTTCCGCGGGATATCTTTTTCGCCTGCCCTACGAAAACCTTTGAGATTATTCCTGGAATTTTATCAAGTTTTTTTGAAATTATCGATGCAGTATTTCTAAACTGCGTAAAAATTATTATTTTTGTCTGATTATTCTTTTCTATTTCTCTTTTTACTATACTGACAAGCTCCTCAATCTTTGGATGTTCAACCTCTTTGGAGAGCAATTCATTTGTTTTTGCATAAACTAAATTAAACTCAGGTTTGCCTGCTAATCTTACAATTCCCCTGCTTTTTCTATCTGCAGCCTGTTTAAACAATTCACTCATATATTCATTAAAACTTAAAAGCGTCTGTGTTTCAAGAAGTTCCATTGCGTGCTGGAGTTTTATTGCATTTGAACAGGAAGAGATTGCGAGAAGATAATTATAATTTTTATTTCCATGAGAGACTGCCCCCATTAATTTTTTCTGAAGTTCTATCAGTCCTGTCTTTGAAGAATTTGTCCATAACACTCCGCGGGATTTTAATTCCTGGACATATTCATTAAAAATCTTTTTCAGGATATTTCTTAAGATTTCAAATTCTTCTGGAAAATCAACAATTCTTTTTTCAAACTTTAATTCCTGCAGATAGGATTTTACATCTTCGCTTTCCCTTGTTTTTAATTCAACTTCTTCAATTGAAAGATTCCTGCAGATTTCCCTGATTTTTCCGTGTTCAGAACCAGGAGAGGCAGTTAGCCCTAGAACTCTCTGGTGCACTGCCTGTTCTTGATATCTTTTTGAAACCAGCGTGTAATCATAATTTTTTATGCATCTATGAGCCTCATCTTCTACTAAAAGGCAAACATCCTTTAAATCATATAAATTTTTTTTCAGGTCATTTGCAATGCATTGCGGAGTGGAGAATATTATGTCTGAATTTTGCCATAGTTTTTTTCTTTCCCCCGAATTTATTTGCCCTGTAAATAAGATCATCTCAGCAAATAATTCCGGAAGATATTTTTTGAAATAATTCATGTGCTGTTCAACAAGGGGCCTTGTAGGGGCAAGAAAAAGAACTTTTTCACCAGGAAATTTTTTCATTCGTTCAATTGACAGCATAAGTGCAATGAGTGTTTTCCCTAATCCTGTAGGCAAGACTACAAGACAGTTTTTATCTGTGCATTTTTCAAATATTTTTTGCTGGTATTCCCTAGGAGAAATTCCTTTTAAAAAATCCATTTTAATTTATATTATAAATATAGCGAAAAGCATGCCAATTAAGACGAAGGATGCCAAGAAACTCCACATTACCAAACTGCCGAAAAATATTTTATTTCCGTCTAATTCAGATATAGGAAGAATGTTAAAAAAGGCATAATAAATGCTTAATCTTGCAAAAAGAGGAAATCCAAGGAAATATCCCAGTACTGCAGAAACCAGATTTATAGCAATCCCTGAAGCAGCAATCAAGCCAAGGTGATATTCTGTCATTTCTGAAAAAGTGTATAATCCGTATCTTTTTGCCCCGCGGTAAATTCTTGGTTTTATATCAAAAACCAGAGAAGCAACCCACACAAAAGTTTTGAACGGAAAAAAAATTATTTTTGAAATTATCGGAAGAAAAGCTCCAAGCGGGAATGGTTTCTTCAGATATTTAGTATTGGGCATTCCTGTAAATCCTATCTTTTTTATTTCCCAAATTTTCATTTCAATCTCTGAATCGAGCTTGTATGCCACTATTTTTTTAATAAATATATTGGAAAGGATAATAAGAGATACTGCAAGAACAGTTCCTCCTATTTTTTTCCAGTTTCCTACCATATCTAATGACAGGCTTACAGAAAAGCTGATAATTATGATAATTAGTATAATCGGAAAAATCTCTTTTTTGTTTAGCATGTGTTTCCTACGTTTGGTTTTTTTATAAAGTTTATTATAAACTTCCCTTTAAGTTTGGGTCACGCCTGATAAGACACAATCCCTTTACAATACTGCTCACGCCTGATAAGGTCCCTTATGAACTCTCTTAAAGTATTTCTCACATCAGATAAGACACCACCTATATCTAATTATATTTTTTATTACGGAAAACTATTTAAATACAATACCATAAATTTATCCATGAGAATAAAAAAAGTCAGTGATGTTATGGGGTTTAAAGTCTATACAGATTCTGGGGATTTCTTCGGAGAGATAGAGGAATCTAACTTGTCTGATAACAGAATTGATGGTTGGAGGATAAAAGTAGGGGGAAACGTGATGTCTGTAATTGGAGGAGCAAAAGGAGTTATAATTCCCCATCAGTTTGTTAAAGCTGTTGGAGATATTTTCCTCATTAACAAATCTGCTCTGCCAAACCCAGATTCAAGCATTGAAGAAATTCCTGAAGACTTGGTATAAATTCTCTTAAAGTAAAATTTATAAGTAATGGTTTAATTATTATAATAAGATGGCAGAAGAAACAACCTTTTTACAGCTTCCTATTTTTTCAAAATTTCTTTTACCGTTTTTATTAATTTTTTTCTTAATCTTCGCAATTCTTGAAAAGACAAAAGTTCTTGGAGAGAAAAAACAAATTCATGCACTTATCGCATTTGTAATAGGCCTGATATTTGTCGGAGCAATTTATCCAAGGCTTGTTGTTGAAAATTTAATTTTATTCCTGACAGTTGCTCTTGTGGTGGTTTTTGTTGTCCTGCTTATCTGGGGATTTATATTTGGTGATACACAGACTAAATTGCAGAAAGGACTGATAATCGGATTGGCAATTATTGCAACAATTGTTTTAGTAGGGGCAATTATCTGGGCTACAGGACTGTGGGATAATCTGCAAACTTTTTTATCCGGCGGACTTGGCGGTGCAATATTGACTAATGCTATTTTCTTAATAGTCATCGGAGTAGCGTTGGCTTTGGTTTTAATTCCAAAGAAATAATAATTTTAATAGATAAATATTTAAACATAATTTCATATTTTCTTCCATGTTAAAAGAGATGATAGTGCTTCAGAGTGCTGGTCTTGCCGGAAGCGGAGTAATAGGGGATTTGCTTGCTAAATGGGAGCAAGTTGGTTTTTTTAGCTATCTTCTTCCATTCATGTTAATATTTGCTTTGGTATTTGGAATTTTGGTAAGAGTCAAGATATTCAAAGAGAATAAAATGGTTAACGGAATTATTGCCCTTGCTGTTGCATTAATGGCCCTGCAGTTTGATTTTGTTCCCCTATTTTTTTCACAGATATTTCCAAGAGTCGGAATTGCATTAGCAATAATACTCGGAATATTAATTGTAGCAGGGCTTTTTATGGACCCTGACAGCAAGGCAATAAATTATTTTCTTCTCGGAGTTGGTGTTTTAGTAATCGGAATTGTTTTGATACAGTCAGCAGGTGCGCTTGGATGGGCTTCTGGAACATGGTGGGAAGATAACTGGCAATTGGTTGTTGGAGGTGTTTTTCTTCTGATAATAGTTGCAGTAATTATTGGCGGTTCAAAAAAGGCAGGGGAAAAGGGTCCTCCTTATAATCCTATCTGGGCTAGAAATGAATAAGATTTAATTTAAATCATTAAAAAATTATTTTTTTCTGATAATTCTTTTTTTTGTTTATGGAAAAAGAAAAGTTTTCAAAGATATTAATATATTTAGGACTAATTTTATTCTTTTTTGGTCTTGGGTGGTTTTGCGGAAGAACTTTTGGAAAAATTATGATAGGCTGGAGAATTGCTTTAATTATTGTTGGAATTATTTTAATTATTCTTGGACCTTTTATGTTTCCTAAAAAAAAAGAAAAAATGATTCTTATTCAGTAAATTATTTTTTTCTAGGAATTCTTTTTTGTGCTTCAGAAATTTCTTCTTCCTGATATTCTTCTTTCTTTTTGAATTCTCTTGAAGGAGAAACCATCTTTGAAAAAGAATCCTGCATCATTGACATTTCTTTTTTTATGCTTTCAAGATTCTGTCCATAAGAGCCGACTTTTTCAAGTATTGCAATCTGTAGTTTGTCTATTATCGATTCTATTTTTTTAAGCCTCTCTGAAATATTTTCTGTTTTTGTCTGAAGAACAATTGCTGCTTCTGAAGTTGCATCAAGCTGTTTCTGGATTTTTTTTATTTTTTCTGAAAAGATTTGGTCTGCAATTTCCATAACTGTATCAGTATCAATTCCTGCAGGAGCATATTCGGCTCTCCTTTCCGGTGCATAATACTGCTGTTGCTCCTGAGGAGCATAGGTTTCTTCCTGAGGTGCAGGAGCATATTCCTGTTCTGGCTGATATCTCTGATTATTTGCAGGCATTGGCTTATATGTTCCTTCAGGCATTATTGACGGCTGTAATTCAACATCCCCAACATTGGAAACAGCATTTTTTATCTGCGCCTGTTTTAAGGCATCATTTATTTCCCTTGGAGAAATTCCTCTCTGGGCTAGTTCATTAATAATTTCTTCATCAGGAATCCCCTGTTTTTTCATGTTTAGTATTTGTTCTAAAACTGCCATCTTATTTTAATCTTTGAATATCTTTTAATTTTTATAATTATCTCTTTAAACTTTCCAGATCTTTTTTTCTGACAAATTCCATAGGCTGAAACATTTTTGCCTGCTTTGTCAGAATTTCCAAATCCTCTTTTTTCGCGAATTTTGAAAATTCACCTGAAACTGTTTCCAAAAAGGAAGAAAATCTTTCCATATTTTGTTTTATTATTTCAACATCTTTTTTTATTTCCAATATTTTCTGGTTTGTTTTTTCTTTTATCTCCACAAGATTCTGTCCTATCAGCAAAAGCCTGTCTTTCAGAACTCTCTGCTTTTCTTCTACATCACGGAGTTTTGCATTTAAATTTCCGAGAATCTGCCCAGAATAATCATCCTCTTCAGCCATTAGAACATTAATGATGAAATAGTTTAAAATTGTTGTGTTGCACTTAATCTTTCTCTTAAATCCCAAAAATATATAAAATAACTTATTCTTTATAATAATATGAAAGAGGGGAAAAGAAGAGGTGAAATCTTAATTGCATTATTTATAATCCTATCAATCTTTTGCATTTTTCTGATTTATTTCATGAATTTTCTGGCACCAATTAGTTCAGAATCAGGAATAAATGAATGGAAAATGGCTGGTAGATATTTGAATCATACAGCATATGATGGAGTTGATTTTACTCTTATTCCCGGGTTAAATAAAACAAACTTTTCAGACCCAGAATTCGGGACATCAACAACTGTTCCAGCAATAGCAAATGGTTATGCATATGTAACTTGTTTGGGGTCCTATGTTTATCAGTTGAATGCTTCAAATGTCTCTCAGATGATTGCAAAATATCAAACTTCAGCCAGTACTTATCAATCTTCTCCTGCTGTTACTGATAAATATGTTTATGTGGGGGTTCTTGGCAAGAATTTTTATCAGTTGAATGCTTCAGATATTTCACAAAAAATTGCAAATTTTAGCGGACTTGGAAGTTCACAGGGTTCTCCTGCAGTAGCAAATGGTTATGTCTATGTTCATACTTTGACCCCCAATGCTCTTTACCAGTTGAATGCTTCAAATGTCTCTCAGCAGATTGCAAATCATACAACAATTGGCTTTAGTGATGGTACTCCTGCAGTTGCTGGGAATTATGTTTACACTACTGATAGTGTAGGAATTGTTTACCAATTAAATGCCTCAAATGTTTCACAGCAAATTGCAAATTTCACCAATACTTCTGCATTTACATCATTTCCAGCAGATAATTCCCCTATAGTTTATAGAGATTCTCTTTATACTTGCACTGATCAAGGGCTTTACCAATTAAATGCCTCAAATGTTTCACAAACAGTGAATTTTTTATATATCATGGATTATATGAATTTTGAGTGCCTAACTCCTGCAATAGCGAATGGATATTTATATACTTCTGTAGACAGATATGTTTATCAGTTAAATATCTTAAATATTTCTCAGAAAATTGCAAGGTATAATACAGGGAGTCCTATTGCAGCCATGGCTACAGTTACCCCCACTTCTGTCTATATCTCTGCCGCTAATAATTATATCTATCAATTAAATGCCTCCAATGTCTCTAAATATATTGCTTCATTTTATGTCGGAACTTATTCCTCAATTGGTTTTGCTCATGCAAAAAATTATTTGTATTTTGGTTCTGCTCAATCTTCCCCATATAATCTTATTTACCAGATTAATGCTACCAACATAAGTATTGTTAGTGAGGGGTGCACAGAAAATTGGACATGTGATGACTGGGGGGAATGTCTTGAGTCAGGATATCAATATAGGGACTGTAATGATTTAAATGGATGCGGGACAATAATTCATCGTCCAGATAGATGGCGTTCATGTGGAACAGAAGAAGAGATAGAACCAGGAACATCACCAGGACAGCCATCTGTTACTACTGGTGCTTCCAGCTTAATTCCAAATGAGCCAACAGAGATACAGATTGATAATTCTCAAATAGATATAACCTCTTTATCTGTCAATGTAAAAGAGACGGTTCATAAAACTTCTTTTACAATACAAAAATTAAGCGAGAGCAAAGCTGTTTTAAAGGCAAGATTGCCAACAGGGGAGGTATATCAGGCAGTTGAAATAATTCCTATGGGAGTAACTGATGAAAATATAGTAAATACTACAATTAAGTACAGGGTTAACAAGACATGGCTTACACAAAATAATCTTGCTCTTGATGTTGCGAATAATAAAATTAAAACTGACAGCCCCTTTTCTATCGGAGACATGACCCTTTACAGAAGACAAAATAATAGCATTGATTATTTTCCCTTTAAGGCGAAGTTTGTGGGGCAGGACAGCAAGTATTATTATTTCAGTTCAACAAGCCCAGGTTTTTCAACCTTTATTGTTTTTTTCTCAAAATATGAATGCCTTCCAGGCACTAAAAGATGCTTTGATAATAATATCCAGTTATGCATGGGCAATTCAACATGGCTTATTGAAAAAAGATGTTTATATGGATGCACTGACGGAGAATGCACTTTTTCAGAAGCTTTCTCTTCCATGGTACGTCTGTTTCCTTACAGCCTTATTATTACAATAATAAGCGTTTCAATTGTGCTTGTCCTGTATTTAATCTGGAAAAGAATTAAGAGAAAAAAATAATTTAATATACAAGATATTTTAAACTTGATACATCTTTTTTATTTATGCCTGAAGAGAAGAATAAATTATATTCTTATGAAATAAGAAGGGAAGGGGGTGAAGATATTCTTTATATTAATTATCTCGGTGCTCCTTTTGTGCCAAGCCTTGCTGATTATCCTGATGTAATGGCACGGACAATTGATGCCCTGATTGAAAATCCGAGTGTTTCAAGAATTATTTTCACGCAGCAGAAGAATTATAATTATGATTTCAGGGAGACTGCACTCTTGCTGGAAATTGCCCAGCTTTATGTTTATTTTTTAAAACAGGAAAAAATATTATCCCAGGAAAAATTGATAACAACAAATGCACAGTTTTTCAGCCAGAGATACAATGAAGTTTTTGCTTTTTTGCTCTTATTAAGGCAGGATCCTGTTTCAGCATATTTTGAACTGAAAAAAATAATCATCCAGTCAAGGATTCTTCTTGATAAA
>MFWP01000009.1:39223-43782 GCA_001786415.1 Candidatus Pacearchaeota archaeon RBG_19FT_COMBO_34_9 | reverse complement strand
GTCCCACCCTCCGCTTTCTATTTCACAGAATTTTTACAGAAAGAAATGAAAACTTCGGCCCTCCGCTTAGATTTTTATTATAATGAAAATATTTAAAAAGTGTAGTGCCTAAAAGAATTAAAGGAAAATTGATAATGGCTTTTATAGTCAAGAAAACGATAAACAAAAAAGATTATTATTATCTTAATGAAAATAAACGAGTTGATGGAAAAGTCAAGACAAAAACTATTGCTTATTTGGGCAAGACAAAAAAAAAGGCAGAAGAGAAAGCCAAAGGAATTATAAGTAACATGACAGAACATAAAAAACCTGAAATTAGAAAAGAGGATTTAAAAGAATTCCCGCAGCAGATTAGAGAAAAAATCCTTCCCATGAATTCTGAAGAAAAATATAATAAAATTCTTGAAATTGCATCACGAAAAAGTTTATTTTATCCTGCTGCAGAGATATACCCTGCATCTCCTGCAGGTTTCTGGGATTTTGGACCTATTGGACAATCTATAAGGAGAAAAATCATCGATTTTTGGAGACATGAATTAGTGCAGAAAGAAAATATACTGGAAGTACATGGAAGCCAGATTCTTCCTGCAAGCGTGTTTGAAGGTTCAGGGCATCTAAAATCTTTTTCTGACCCTATTGTGCAGTGCATGAAATGCAAAAAATTTGAAAGAGCAGACAAATTAATCTCAGAAGTGCTTAAAAAAGAAATTCCTGAATCTCTCCCTACTGAAAAATTAGACAAATTAATCCAGAATAATAATATTAAATGCGCAAAATGCGGGGGAAAATTAGGGAAAGTCAGCAAATTTAATATGATGGTTGAAACAATGGTCGGCAGAGAAGGAGAATTCAAAACTTTTTTGAGGCCTGAAGCCTGCCAGTCTATTTTTCTGAATTTTTTAAGGATGTGCAAGACTATGAGGCTGAAAATTCCCCAGGGAATTGCACAAATCGGAGGGGCTTTCAGAAATGAAATTTCTCCGAGACAAAGCATCACACGTTCTATAGAATTTTCCCAGATGGAAGCAGAAATTTTCTTTGATTCAGAAAAAATCAATGATATAACTAATTTTAGTGATGTTGCAAAATATAAAATAAGATTATTAAGACTGGGAAAAGAAACCATTGAAGAATTTTCTGCAGAAGATTTGGTAAAGAAAAAGATAGTTCCAGGAAAACTTATCGCTTATTATATGGCAAGGACACAGCAGGTTTGGAATGAAATGGGAATTTCTTATGATAAATTGAGATTCCGCGAAGTAGATAAGGATGAAAGAGCATTTTATTCACTGGCAACTTTTGATTTTGAAGTTGAAACATGCCTGGGCTGGCTTGAAATTATTGCAAACAATTACAGAACAGATTATGATTTGAAAGGACATATGGAACATTCACGGACAAATCTTGAGTGTTTAACCGACGACGGGAAAAAAATAATCCCTCATATATGGGAGATATCAGCCGGAGTAGACCGGACAATGTTTGCAATTCTTGATAATTGTTTAAAAGAGGGAAAAGAAGGATTGTATTTTTCTTTAAATCCAAAAATTGCCTCTTTTAACTGCGCAATTCTGCCTCTTGTCAATAATGGGGAGATTTTGGATTTATCAAAAGATATAGAAAAGGAACTGAAGAATTCCTGGTTTGATGTTTTTTTTGACCCCTCAGGAAGCATTGGAAGAAGATATGCGAGAAATGATGAGATAGGAACTCCTTTCTGCATAACTATTGACGGAGAATCCGTGAAAAATAAAGATGTTACAATCAGAGACAGAGATACTACAAGACAAATACGTGTGAAAATCTCTGAACTTAAAAAAATTCTGAGGCAGCTGATTAATGGGGAAATTGAATTTGAAAAAGCAGGAAAATAAGAACCAAAGGTTCCTAATACCTCCTATTATTTTTTTCCGACGATAAATTTTTGAAAATTGTTTTGCAATAAATTTTTTTTACAAAAAATTTATAAATAAGAGTTTCTTAATTTAATTAATTAAAAATAGAGGTAGATAATGGCAGCTAAAAAAAAGAAAGCAAAAAAGAAAAGAAGATAATTTTTTCTTTTTTATATGAAATAAATAATAATTTTTTTTAATTTTAATTCTCTTTTTATACTTCTTTATATCTTTCTTCTTGAATATAAGTAGACGACCATTGATGTAATGCTTCCGGCAATATCTGTCAGAACATCTTTTATATTTGCATCTCTCCCGGGAATAAAAGACTGATGAATTTCGTCTGATATTGCATAAACTAAGGAAATGACAAACACGATTAAAATATGTTTAATTTTTATTTTTTCATTCCCTTTAATTGTTATAAAAAGAAAAAAACTAAACAAGAAAAATATGATAAAATGATAAATTACTGAGAACGGGATAACTATTTTTTTACCAGAAACAGAGATTATAGTGGAGAAAAAGAAAATTTCTATTGCGGCTAATATCGTGAGAATTAGCGGGATTATCCTGTGTTTTTCCAATAAATCAATCATGACATAATTATCCTCAGTATAGGATGTCTCTGGGGAGATTTTAACTCCCGACCTCTGCCTCATGAGAGCAAAATTTATATATTTTTTTCTTCCTCTTTAATCTTATGAAAGTTAATAAAGATTTTGCTTTATTATATGGGATTATGCTTGGTGACGGATGTTTAAGCTTAATCAATAAGAAAAGAAAATTTCTTGTAATATCTTCTTGCTTTTATGATGATATGGATTTTGTTAAGTCTATCATCTCTCCCTTGCTAGAGAAGTTGATAGGAAATAGGGTCAATTTCAAACTAAGACCAAAAAATGGAGTTATTGAATTTAATTTTATTAATAGTATTCTATTTGATTTTATTTCTTCTTTCGGATTTCCAATTGGAAAAAAAGGAATTGAATTAGAAATTCCTTCTGTTTTCTACAAAAAAAGATTATTAAAATATGTTGTAAAAGGGTATTTTGCTACTGATGGGAGTTTGGTTTTTACCAAAAATCCAAACTTATTATATCCTAGATTAGAAGCAAGTTCTATCTCAAAGAAATTAATGGAGCAAATCTGCAAGTTCTTTAATGATAATGGAATTAAATGTAACTTATATCTTAGGAAATCTAAAAATTGGAAGTGGAATCAACAATACAGAATTCAATCGAATGGGAAAGTTAATTTAAGGCTATTCAACCAGAAAATAGGTTTTTTGAACCCTAAACATTACAGAAAATTTGAAGGATTTATGGCTGCACTGGGAGTTGAACCCAGGACCCCGAGCTCATGAGACTCGTGCTCTACCACTGAGCTATGCAGCCAATAAATAACTCTGAGCTACAGAGACAAACATAATAGAAAAAGACGATTTAAAAGTTTTCTTTATTGTGCAGAAGCGAGCAATTCCCGTTTTTTTGTTTTTGCCAGCAGTCCTGCAATCTGATTTTTTATCTTTTTACTAAGAATCATCCCCTTTAAGATGCCCTTGTTTTTTTCAAAACTTTCGCTGAATTTTACTCCCTCATTCCTTAATGTTTTTGCTGTATTCCTTATTTGTTTTGATTTTATCTTTCCCATATTATCTTTTCTTTTTTTGGTTATTTAAAGGTTTCTAAGAATTTACCTTTCTAAGGCATTGTTAAATTAATGTTGCAAGTTTTTCCTCTCTCAACAGAAACATATTTGGTTTCAGATTTAACGACTCCTACTATAGAGTTCTTTAATCCAAATGCGTAAACTTCATACATTCTTGGCCACATTTCAAAAGAGCCGTCTGTTTCTCCGGTATAAATCTTGCCAATTAATTCATTATTTGCAGATATATTGGCATTATAATTTAATGGTGCATTTGTTATGTTTATATTTAATGTTCCTGTAGATGGGATTTCTATTGGATTTGTACAACTCCATAATATAAATGCAAGACTTCCCCCAAGCAATATTCTTTTAAGCATTTTCATGTCTAATAAATTTTCTTTTTAAAATTATCGCTTTTGCAGAATAAAAACAATTTATTCAATCCTGTCAATTTCTGAAAGGGATTTTGCCGCAGAAATAAAATCACTCAGCCTCTTGGGCGTCTCTCCAAATGAAAGAATGCTGTATTTCATTCCCATTTCAGAGGCTTTTTTATATGCCCTTAAAATTTCTTTTTCAGTTATTTTCTTTTTATTAAATACAAAAAGAATTTCCTCTTCTTTTCTTTTAATCTTCAAGATTGCTTCGTCATTTTTGAAATCTTTAATGTCAAGGATTTCAACCCCCTTTTTGTCAAGAAATTCTTTTATCCTGTTAAAAAAGTTTTCATCTTTTTTCTTGTCTTTTTTTTGATTCTTTTTCTTATCCTGCTTTATCTGCCCTGGTTTCTTCTTTTTCTCAGGCTTTTGCTCTTTTTCAATCTTATCTGAATCTTTCTTTTCAAAGATTTCAATGATATCTTTTTCTTCCGGTTTATTATCCACTATCCTGATTTCTTCTTCAGGAATTGTAAAATATCTCCAATAAACTTCTTCACCTTTTCTAAAAGGAATTGCAAAATCTTTTATCTCCCTCAAAGCCACTCTTATCGCCGGGTGCAGTTCAGAATCT
>MFWP01000009.1:29013-39196 GCA_001786415.1 Candidatus Pacearchaeota archaeon RBG_19FT_COMBO_34_9 | reverse complement strand
AGAAATGCTTCTTTTTCTTTACTTTTGAGATATCTGGAAAAATCTTCCAGTTGTGGTTCCTGTCCTGAGATAAAATAAAGAGGAGAACTTCCAACTTTCAGATTGCTTATATTTATCCTTTTTTCATTAAAAAGTTCTGAAAGAAAGGCTGATGCAAATAGAATGCTCAATCCTGTCTCTTTAGCAATATGAACAGGAAGGCTTGGTCCTCTAAGCTGAATAAAGGAGATTATCTTTTCTTTTAACTGCATAGCATCTTGGGTCATCTATCTAAAGAAGATAAAAAGATTATAAGTATTTTGGTAATCTAAGCACAGTAATCAAAATCTATGGTTTAATCCATCTTACTTCATAATAACTTATATCCCCTTCTTCATCTACAATTGCCAGAAGAAGATTCTTTTTTGTGCTATGCGCAACCCTATTTTTTGCAGAAAATTCATGCCATGTCATCCTTTTCGACTCATGCTCGCAGAAAACAATCCATTTTGCGTGGCGTTCTCCGGGTTTTGCGCCTTTTTCATAAATCCTGAAATCTGCCCCAAATTTTAATGCTGTTTTAACAACATATCCTCTTTCCCTTAAATCTCTGAATACAGGATATTTTATCTGAATCTTTTTATCAATCTTTCTGCATTTCTCCATAAAATCCTTTTTTGAAAGTTTTTTATTTCCTGAAAAAATCTCTATCTTTTCTTTTTCAAGAAGAAACAAAGCTTCTGCCAACGAGTACTGAATTTTGTCATCTTTAGGCTCGCCGAAATGGCTTTTTTCGTAAAGAGAATATGCATCTGAATTTGTGCTTGAAATTATTTCTCCAGTAATATATGCTTTTATCTTGTCCATAAAAAATTCAGGATAAAGTAATATTTAAAAATATGCTTCACGCTGATAATTAATGGAAACTGTTGGAGTTAATCAGGTACTGAATTTGGCTTTAGCAGTCAGGGTTCTTTTAGTCTTATTATAAAATCTCGGCTTTTTAGTTGAGATAGATAATCTTTCTAAGAGGACTCTATATTACCCAAGGAGAAATGAAATGCATCCGGATAAAACAGAGAAAATATCAATTGAATATGCTCCGAAATTTCCATATACGAGAACAAATCTTTATCAAAATGATTTTTTTATAACCATTGGAGAGCAAAAAAGCAGAGTTACCATCTTATCAAGCCAGCCCGTATATGCAAATGAGGAAAAAACTAACTTTGAAATAATGGACGAGGAATTTTCATCTGTGATGGGGTATGGGAAATTCAATATTGAAAAGATTATCCTGCATGATTTAAATGAAGACAAGATATTTTTATCAAGATTAAACTCTATGCTGAGGGGATTGTCCGCTTAATTTTTAAATCAGGCAAGCCTATTAATAAAATGAAGTTTCGGGAAATAGAAAAGAAATGGCAGAAAAAATGGGAAGAGAAAAAAATATTTGAAGTCAAGGAAAACCCTAAAAAGAAAAAATTTTATGTCCTTGACATGTTTCCATATCCTTCTGGCGCAGGACTTCATATGGGGCATGCTTTTGTTTTTTCATTAGGGGATATTTTTGCGAGATTCAAGAGGATGCAGGGATTCAATGTCCTTTATCCTATAGGATATGACGCTCTTGGACTGCCTGCAGAAAATGCAGCAATTAAGGCAGGTACACATCCTAAGGATTATACAAAAAATTCCATAAAAAATTTTATGAGACAGCAGAAAGCTATGGGCTGGAGCTATGACTGGAGCAGAATGATAAATTCATCTGACCCCGAGTACTATAAATGGGACCAATGGATTTTTTTGAAAATGCTGGAAAAAGGAATTGCATACAGAAAAAAGGCACCTGTTAATTGGTGTTCAAAATGCGAGACTGTACTGGCAAATGAACAGGTAGTCAATGGAAAATGCTGGAGACATGAAGATACTGATGTTGAAATAAGACATCTGGAGCAGTGGTTTTTCAGAATTACAGATTATGCTGATGAACTGATAAATGGGCTGGACAAATTAGGCTGGCCTGAAAATGCAAAGAAACTGCAAAGAAACTGGATTGGAAAAAGCCATGGAACTGAAATTGATTTTGAAATAAATGGAAAAAATTGGCCAATCTTTACAACCCGTCCTGATACAATATTTGGAGTTACATTTATGGTTATCTCTGCACAGCATTCCAGATTGATGGAACTTGTGACAAAAGAGCAGAAAAAAGAAGTTGATAAATTCCTGAAGAAAATAAAAACAGTCTCGAAAAAATCTATGAAAGAGGTTGAGGAACTTGAAAAAGAAGGGGCATTTACAGGAAGCTATGCAGTCAATCCAATGAATGGAAACAAGATACCAATTTATACAGGAAATTTTGTGCTCGCCGATTATGGAAGCGGAATGATAATGGCTGTTCCTGGCCATGACCAGAGAGATTTTGAATTTGCAGATAAATATGAAATTCCTGTGAAGGTAGTTATCCAGTCGAAAGAGGCAGATTTAAGCCCTGAAAGAATGACAGAAGCGTACACCGGAACAGGAAAATTAGTTAACTCAGGAAATTTTGACGGACTTTCTAATGAAGAAGCAAAAGAACACATTTCTATTTATCTAAAAGAGAAAAAATTAGGGAGAAAAGTTGTTAATTATAAATTAAGAGACTGGCTTATCTCAAGGCAGAGATATTGGGGAACACCAATACCAGTTATCTATTGCGACAAATGCGGGATTGTTCCTGAAAAAGAACTTCCTGTTAAATTACCAGAAAAGGTAAAATTCGGAAAAGGAAATCCTCTGGCAACTGCTGAAAACTGGATTAAAACTAAATGTCCAAGGTGCGGGGGAAAAGGAAGAAGAGAGACAGACACTATGGATACATTTGCAAATTCTTCATGGTATTATCTCAGATATACTGACAGCAAGAATGACAAGAAAATTTTTGATGTTAAAAAAACAAATTACTGGTGCCCTATAGACCAGTATATCGGAGGACCAGAGCATATAACCATGCATCTCATTTACATAAGATTTTATACAAAATTTTTAAGGGATTTGGGGTTGCTGAAGTTTGACGAGCCTGCCCTGAGATATTTTACACAGGGAATTGTTCATGGAAGCGATGGCGAAAAAATGTCAAAATCAAAAGGAAATGTTATCGAACCTTTTGATATGATAAACAAATATGGGGCAGATACATTAAGGCTCGCACTTGTTTCTTTTGCCTCTCCTGACAAAGATACTAACTGGGATGAGAAGATTGTTATGGGAAGCTATAAATTCCTTAACAAAGTTTTTGATTTTTTTTCAGAAATTAAATTCAGCAAACCTGACAGAAAAACTGAAAGCAAACTGAACAGAATAATCAAGGAACTAACAGACGATGTTGAAGACTTCAGGCATAATCTTGCAGTCATAAAAATCAGGCAGTTATTTGATTTTCTTGCGGATAATGGGGCAGACAAGAAGATAGCAGAAAGTTTCCTCAAAATGCTGCATATTTACTGCCCTTACCTCACTGAAGAGCTTTGGGGGAAATTAGGAAATAAAACATTTATCAGCTTTGAAAAATGGCCTGTTGCAGATGAAAAGAAAATAGACAAGAAATTAGAAGAGCAGGAAAAAGCAGTAGAAAATCTTATTTCTGACATAAATAATGTGCTTAAAATTGTCGGCTCTAAAAATAAAGTATTTATCTACACCCTTCCAAATGAGAAGCAGTTTTATTCTGGTTCAGCAATACTGATAAAAAAGAAAACAAATCTTGATGCTGAAATATACGCAGTCAATGACAAGGAAAAATATGACCCTGAAAACAAATCAAAAAAAGCCAAGCCAGGAAAGCCGGCTATTTTTTTAAAATAGTTATCTTTTTATAATAAGAACCAAGGTTCTTAACATCTCCTATTGATATTTTCGCTGTTAGCGATTAGAATCAAAAGGTTCCTAATATTCGCGACTTCGCTTGTAAGAACCAAAGGTTCCTAATACCTCCGATTAATTTACTTCCGTGAAATTGCTCACTTCCTATTAATATTTATTAAATAAAGGAATATTTAATAATATCTTTTGCTTTTTTAATAAATGATTAAAAAGGGGTTTTATATCGCGCTTTTGGTTGCTGTTATTTTGGCATTATCACTAATCTCTTTTTTTCTGTTTTTTAGAAAAAATGTTCAAACCTGCAATGACGGGACAGCATATAATGAATGCTCCAAAATTAAACCTTATTTTTGTGTGAACGGAATCTTGACAGAGAAAGCTTCTGCCTGCGGCTGTAGTAATCTATCAAAAGTTAATGGAGATAAATGCATTTCTGAATATCAATATGAACCTCAAAAGATAGCACTTAATTTTACATTGAATGGAGAAAAGAAAACCATTCATTTTATTGTATATAAAAAATTAAATGATTATCTTTCAGGACTTCCGCGTTATATTGATTTTTCCGGGAATGAAACAACTCTCTTAGATTTTAAATTAAGAAGCCTGAATGAGGAACAGCAGAGAGAATTCCTGTTGCCTTTAGTAGTAAGAATAGAAAATCTTGCAAGAAATAAAGAGGACCAGGCAAGAATTGCAATAAGCATTATACAAAATATTCCCTTTGGAAATTCAAATAAAACATCAAAGATAGGTAATATTGAAATTGAATATTACAGATACCCTTATGAAGTTCTTTATGATTTTCAGGGAGTATGCGGGGAAAAATCAGAATTGCTGGGATTTCTGCTCAGGGAGATTGGATATGGAAGCGCTTTTATTTATTATAATCAGGAAAATCATGAGGCTATGGGGATAAAATGCCCTGTTAAAAAAAGCCTAGACAATACAGGGTATTGTTTTATAGAAACTACAGGACCGTCGATAATCACAGACTATAGAACAGAATATGTTTCTGTAGGACAGCTTACATCTATTCCTGAAATTATACCAATTGATGGAAGTTTATATTTTGGAGAAAAGAATTTTTATGAATACAAGGATGCAAATACTTTGAATAAAATAAGGGAAAGGGCAAAAGAATACGAAACAATAAATTACATCCAGCATCTGCAGTTTAACAATTTAAAGAAAAAATACGGATTGGCAAGTTTTTAAGTTTGGATTATTCAACAACAGCCTTAATTCTTCTCACTCCTGCACTTGATGATTCTTCTTTTGTGATATTAAAATGCCCTATTTCACAGGTATTTTTTACATGCGGGCCAGCGCAGATTTCTTTTGAAAAATCTTCCACCTCATAAACTGAAACTCTTTCCCCGTACTTTCTGTCAAAAATACCGATTGCTCCCTGTTTTTTTGCTTCTGCAGGAGACATTTCTTTTCTTCTAACCTCGCATGATTTTTGAATTTGTGCATTTACCAAATCTTCCACTTTTTTTATTTCTTCAGAAGTAAGTTTCCTGGGAAAATTAAAATCCAGCCTTAATCTCTCAGAAGTTATATTGCTCCCTTTCTGAATTATATTATCATCGTTAAGGACAATTCTCAATGCCGCAAGAAGGATATGCGTTGCAGTGTGAAGTCTTGTTGTTTTTTCAGAATTGTCTGAAAGTCCTGATTTAAATTTTCCTTCTGTTGCTGTTCTTGAAAGTTCCTGGTGCTTTTGCTGTTCTTTTTCAAAATCTTCTATCCTGAACTTTACCTTATTCTTTTTGCATTCTTCTTCAATCATTTCAAGGGGAAATCCATAGCTTTGATAAAGCAAGAAGGATTCTTTCCCGGATAATTTCTTATTTGATGAAAATTTTTTGAATTGGTTTATTCCTTTTTCAAGAGTTAATCTGAACTTTTCTTCTTCTTTTTCCAGTTCATGAAGAATTATCTTTTTATTTTTAGTCAATTCCCTGTAGTCGTCATAAATATCAAAAACAGCTTCTGCAACTTTTGAAGTGAAATTTTTAATTCCTAATTCATTCCCATATATGACTGCTCTTCTTATCAGTCTTCTTAAGACATAACCCTGTTCTGTGTTGCCTGGTATTATCCCGTCTGCAATTATGAAGACAGATGCTTTAAGGTGATCTGCTATTATTCTCATTGCTTTTTTGTTTTTATCATATTTTTTTTCTGATATCTCTTCAATGTTTTCTATTATGGGAAAAAAGCAATCTGTCAGATAATTATCATTTAATCCGTTAAGAATTGCTGTTGTTCTTTCAACCCCCATTCCTGTATCAACATTTTTTTTTGCTAAAGGAATATATGTTCCATTTACTGTTTTATTATACTGCATGAACACATCATTCCAGATTTCAACTCCATTGACAAACATTTCTGTGTCAGGACCGCAGGGTCCTGTGTTTCCTGCAGGCCCCCACCAGTTATCTTTTTTTCCGAGAAATTTTATTTTTTTTATGCCAAGGGATTTCCATATCTTTGATGCTTCTTCATCTTTAGGGATTTCTTTTCCCCCCTTAAAACATGTTACAGATAATTTGTCTTTAGAAATCTTCAGAATCTTTGTCAGGAATTCAAGGCTGTATTCAATAGCCTCTTTCTTGAAATAATCCCCTAAGCTCCAGTTTCCAAGCATTTCAAAAAAAGTATGATGGGTTTCATCTCCAACCTCTTTTATGTCTCCTGTTCTTATGCATTTCTGGACATTGCAGAGTTTTCTTCCTAATGGGTGCTTTTGCCCCAGCAAATATGGAACCAAAGGATGCATGCCTGCTGTTGTAAAGAGAACTGTCGGGTCATTTTCAGGAATCAGAGGAGAATTTGGAATTTCTTTATGGTTTTTAGACTTGAAAAAGTCAAGATATTTCCCGATTAATTCTTTCCTATTTATCATATTAAAGGTTAAGAAGAAGGATTTTAAAAATTATTTGTTGCCGTTCAGGACAGAAATTTTTATAAATATCCTGCTGACTGGATTATTATGAATAAAAGAATATTAATATTTTCTCCGGAGTTAAAAGACAGAGAACAGATAGAAGAAGTTGTTGGAGAATATTTTACAAAAGAATTCAGAGCTTATTTTAAAGGAATACAAATCCAAGCATATCCTGAATTTAAAAGCCCACAACCTATGCTGGGGCATTTGGAACTTGGGGAGGTTTTTGTTGTATTTGACCAGAGAATCTGCTCAAAAGAAATGCATTATCAAGGTATTGAAAAAACACCATATTTTAAGTCATTAAAATTATCTTTTGAATTATCCCAGCAACTTTGTAATGAAAAAAATATTCCATATGTCCTTTATAAAGGAGAAATAGCAAAAAAAGAAGATAATCTATTTATTGCCAAGATAGATTCTGTTAAAGATAAAATTAAGAACAGATTAGAAGAAAAAATATTAGAAGAAGAGAAGTCAACTCTTCCTAGCTTATAGACTTTAATCTTTCCTGAATTTCTCTAAGCTGTGATTCCAAATCTTCATCAAACTTCTCTTTTATTGTCTTTGCCTCTTTTCTTACAAGTTCTTCTCCTGTTTTTTGCGGAATTTTTAAAAAAGGAAAAGAAGAATTTGTTTTTTTTACTGCAGCGTCCAGTTTTTTTACAGATTTGTATATCTGAAATTTTATTCCTAATTCTTCTGCTCTTAACAGATTATATCTTCTTATTATCTTTATCATGTTGAGAAGAAACATCTCTGCAGATAAAAGATTCTTTTTTGCTTCAACTGATTCATAAGAATCCATTCCAAAATAAAGAGGATTTTCTTCTTCCATTATGCAAAATCTCCTGTTTTGTATTTGTGCTGAACTTCCTGTTCTGTCATTATGCAAACCTCTGGTTTGTATCGGCAATGGATATGAGGACATTGAAAAATTTCTTGTTTTTCATTCTTTTATCCTGTTTTGGAAAAAATATTACTGTCTATTTTTTCTATTTCTTCTTTAATTTTTTTAATCTCCTCTTCCCAGAATTGCATCTCTTTTTCCTCTTTTTCCTTCACTGTCTTTAAATCTTTAAACATATCTTCTATTTCGGAAATTTGTCTTTTTACTTCTTCAAAAGTCCGTGAACCTTCCTCAAATTTGTCTATTCTGATAAAAATAGGCTCTGCTCCCTTTATTTTTGTTCTTTCAATTTTTGGACGAAATTCCTCTTCTCTTTCTCTTGCAAGAGGTTTTTGCATCGTCTGCATTTCTTCTTCTGCAAATTCATCTGCTTCAGCCTCTTTTACCTCTTTTTTCCCAGCTACTGCTTCTTTTATAGTATCCTGTGAAAATTTATTTCCAAGAGAACCATTAGGGAAACTTGGAAGCAAAGGAATTTTTTCTTCTTCGCTTTCTTCCGAATTATCCTGTTCTTTCTTCCAATTGTCCTTTTTATCCCTTCTTGGAAATTCAGGAAGTTCAGGCAATTTTGGGAGTTCAGGCAATCTTGGAACCTCTGTTTCCTCCCCCTTTTTTTCTTTTTTCTTAAATAATCCCATCTTTTTTATAATATATTTTAGTAAATATAAAATGCAGTATAAGTTTAAAAATCTTTACAAACCAAAGTCGAAAAAGCTGAACCGAAAGATATTTATTTAACTTTTTTTTGATAAATAGATGCTTAAAAAATTTCTGAAAGAAATAATAGTATCAATTGCCGGAAAACAGGCAGAAACTATAATTGATTTGCTTGATGGAAAAAAGTATATCAATGAATTTATAATCGCAAAAAAACTGAACCTTACAATTAATCAGACAAGAAATATCCTGTATAAAATCTCTGACCACGGGCTTGTTTCTTTTATAAGAAAAAAAGACAAGAAAAAAGGATGGTATACTTATTTCTGGAAGCTTGAAATTCTGAAATGTCTTGAATTTTTAAAAGCAGATATAAACAAAAAAATGGATCAGATATATCATCAGATAAAAAGCAGAGAAACAAAAGAATTTTATATCTGCCCCAAATGCAATATTGAATTTAATGAAGAAAATGCCCTTATTCATAATTTTGCATGCAATGAATGCGGTGAGATAATGTCCAGAAAAGATAATGCTCCTGTAATAAAAGAGTACAATAAAGAAATTGACAAATTGAGAAAAGAGCTGGGATTTGTTGATGAAGAATTGAAAATTGAGAGGGAAAAACTGGAAAAAAGCAAGGCGAGAGAGATAAGCAAAGAAGAAAAATTAAAAAAAGAAAAAAGAAAAAAGACATCAGAGAAAACAAAAAGAAAACCTGCCAAAATCAAGAAAAAATCAAAAAAATCAAAAAAGAAGAAAAAATAAAAGTGGTTGACATTTATAAAATTCAGAGCAGAAAAAAAAGGAATTTTTTTGGAATTTCTTCCAAAAAGTTTAGTATAACTTTGTGGTTCATTATTATTAATCTTATCTTTTTTGTTTTGGGATTATTTTTTATGAATATCTTTGGTGCAGAAAAAATCCTTTCTTGGGTTGCATTACAACCAAAAGCATTTTTTTCAGGAAATGTTTGGACTTTATTAACAAGCATGTTTATGCATGGAGGTTTTACTCACTTATTTGTTAATATGATTTCTTTATTTTTTATAGGAAATTTTATTGAACGATTGATAGGGAAAAAGAGATTTTTTTGGTTATATATCTTATCAGGGATTTTTGCAGGATTAATGTTCGTAATTCTTGCTTATTTTTTTGGGAATACTGATTTGGGAATGAAAATTTTTGGGAGTCCAGATGTTTTTGCCGTTGGGGCTTCAGGAGCAATTTTTGCGCTTGGGGGATTATTGGTTGTTCTTACACCTAACTTAAGAGTTTATGTATTTTTTGTCATCCCAATGAGAATATGGGTTGCAATGGTTTTCTTTTTAATTATTATGTGGATTGCATCTGTAGGTGCAGGTCTGCCTTTTGGAAATACAGCGCATCTCGGAGGCTTGATTGCAGGAATAGCTTACGGATTATTTTTAAAAAATAAATATCCTCAAAAAACCAGAATGTTGAGTAATCATTTTAGCTGATGAAAAAAAGAAAAACAAAAAAAAGAGAAAAATTCAATCTTAGAGAAGAATATAAAACGTGCTGGAAATACCTAAAAAATTCAAAATCTTTTATTTATATTGTTGCAGGGATTTTTTTGCTCTCTGTTCTTATAGGTTTTTTTGTCCCTGTTTCAGAATTTGTCTATGATAAAATTATGAATTATATAAGGGAACTTTTGGAACAGACAGGAGGGATGTCAGCATTTCAGCTTATCCAGTTTATCATATTCAATAATGTAAGAAGCACTGTCTTTAATATTTTATTAGGAATTTTTCTGGGAATTTATCCTCTTATAAGCACACTTGCAA
>MFWP01000009.1:27663-28831 GCA_001786415.1 Candidatus Pacearchaeota archaeon RBG_19FT_COMBO_34_9 | reverse complement strand
GTTTTTCTGCTGATAGTAATTCCTCTTCTTATTATTGCCGGGATTATAGAAGGAATCTTAATAGCATTGACCAGATAATCAATCTTTAAGATCGCTTATTCCAAGCATAATTAAAATAAATCCTATCAAGATTACGAACCAGACTAATCCACCTTTGAAAAAGGTTAATGCAGCATCTCCGAAATTCCAGCCGAAAGGGTTAAATGCCCAAACAGCGATTGCTCCATTCAGAAAAACCAGTCCTAATAAGATTTCAATCCATTTGTTCATGTTATTTTTATAAGTTTACCCTTTAAAAAGATTTTTGTGAAGAAATGCATATATTTTTAAAACTCTTATTTTAACTTATTTTGTGAAAAAACAGAGTATTTACAAGGAAAAAGTTGCAAGAAGAAACATTCTTAGAAAGTCAAAGGAAATAGAAGGAAGAAAGATAGAAGGATATGATTTTAATCAGGGAGTAAACTATGAAAAAATAATTGAGAATTACTCTTCTTTGGGTTTGCAGGCATCTAATCTGCACAGAGCAATAAAAATCATAAAGGAGATGATTTCTTCACGGGCTTTCATTTATCTTGGTTATACTTCAAATATAGTCACTTCAGGATTAAGGGATATAATCAGGTATCTTGCAGAGCATAATTTGATTAATGTTCTTGTTACTTCTGCAGGGGGAATTGAGGAAGATATAATAAAATGCCTTGGAGATTTTAAGCTTGGAGGATTCAGGGCATCAGGAAAAGAACTGAGAAAAAGAGGAATAAACAGGGCGGGCAATATCTTTATTCCAAATTCACGATACTGCTTATTTGAGAATTTTATTATTCCAATTCTTGAAAAAATATATAATGAACAGAAAAAAACAGGAAAAGTGATAACTCCAAGCGAGCTTATATGGGAGCTTGGAAAAGCAATAGACAACCCCCAATCAATTTATTATCATTGCTACAAAAACAAAATTCCTGTTTTTTGCCCTGCAATAACTGACGGAAGTTTAGGCGACATGATCTATTTTTTCAAGTCAAAACATCCTGATTTTAAGGTTGATGTGGCAGAAGATATATGGAGAATGAATAATACTTCAATAGGGCTTAAGAAATCAGGGATTATCATCCTCGGAGAAGGATTTGTCAAGCATCATATATGCAATGCAAACATGTTCAGAAAC
>MFWP01000009.1:23815-27652 GCA_001786415.1 Candidatus Pacearchaeota archaeon RBG_19FT_COMBO_34_9 | reverse complement strand
TGCAGTATACATAAACACTGCTCCGGAATATGATGGTTCTGATTCAGGCGCTTTGCCAGAAGAGGCAGTATCCTGGGGGAAAATTCTTCCTGATGCAAAAAGAGTAAAGGTTTATGCAGAGGCGAGCCTTGTATTCCCGATAATAGTTGCAGAGACATTTGCAAAAATTAGAAATTAGTTATCACCTCTTTTTAAATAAAAATAAAACAATAATAAAAAATTCCAAAGCCTTATATAATAAAATTATCTTCTTTTTTCATGCTCACAAAAAAACAAATCTTGGAAATAAGGGAACATCTTGAAAAAGCACAAAATCCGATTTTCTTTTTTGATAATGATCCTGACGGATTATGTTCAGCACTGATTTTAAGGAGATATTTTGGGAAAGGAAAATGTGTTGCAATAAAATCTTTCCCAAGTATGAATGCAGAATATGCAAGAAAAATAAATGAACTAAATGCAGATTATGTTTTTATTCTTGACAAACCTGTTGTTTCTCCAGATTTTTTTGATGAAGTAAAAAATTTTAATATTCCTGTTGTATGGATTGACCATCACAAAACAGACCAGACAATTGTCCCTGATTTTGTCCATTATTACAATTCTGCACTGACAAAAACAAAAAAGAAAAATGAGCCGGTGACTTATTTGTGCTACAAAATTGCAGAGAAAAAAGAGGATATGTGGATTGCAGTTATAGGATGTATCTGTGACAGGTTTATTCCTGATTTTTATAAAGATTTTATTAAATCTTATCCAGATTTATCAATAAAAGCAAAAGATGCATTTGATATTTTTTATAAATCAAGGATAGGCAATATTGCAAAAATTTTTTCCTTTGCACTGAAAGATACCACAACCAATGTCATGAAAATGCTCCATTTTCTTATTGCTGTCAGGACTCCTTATGAAATTCTTGAAGAGAGCGGAAAAAATAAAAGTATGCATTTAAGATTCAGGCAGGTATATCAAAAATATGAAAAGTTAATAGAAAAAGCAAAAAGCCTAATAGATGACAGCAAGATTTTATTTTTTCAATATGCGGGGGAGATAAGCATGAGTGCAGATTTGGCAAATGAGCTGAACTATCTTTATCCGGAAAAAATTATTATTATCATAAGAATAATCGGCGGCAAGGCAAGCATTTCTGCAAGAGGAGAAAAAATCCGGGAGCCGTTTGTCAAGGCTATAAAAAATATTGAATATGCAACCGGCGGAGGGCATGAAAATGCTGTCGGGGGGCAGGTAAGAGTTGATGATGTGGAAAAATTCAGGGAAAATTTAAAAAAATTAATCTGATTATTTAGAAAGCAGATTTACTAATCCTGTTGCTCCATAAACTGCACCTACAACAATTGCCATATTATACATCATCAATAATATATCTCTGCCTGCACATTGTGTTGTATAATCTTCATTGCATACTAAATTATTCTTGAACATGCCTTCAATACATCTTTTATGATGCCCTATGACTCCCACTATTGGAATAAAATCTTTTGGCTTTAATTTATAAATTTCCTTATAACTATTATCCATGTTTATCTTTATTGAATTTTCTTTAAAAGTATTATTGCACTTGAAATAACGGAAATCTATATAAACTTCAGGCACTTGCTTTTTAACTATGCAAGCTAGAATGTCATATAGGAAAAACTTTGCTGTGTGCATCATTTTAGCTTCAGCTTTAGTCCTTTAATCAAGAACTCTTCTTGGTTCTTGAATTAACTTGATTAAAGGGCTTAGAAGATTTCTGAAAGGATTTTAATTAAATATATATGGAGGAAAAATGGCAGAAGAATACAACAATCCGAAAAAATCTGACAGAAAAGATGAATCTAGTTTATTTTATGCGATGATAGAAAATACCAATGATACAGATTCTGACGAAGCAGAGTTAGAAAGAAGATTAAGCACTTTTAGGGATGACTGGCAGGTATAATTGAATTAAGAGAAAATGGAACCTACAAAATATGAAGAACTTAAAAATTACATTGGAAAAAATGAATTGAAAGGATTAGAAGAAAGTATTGCTGAATTTACAGTTACAAATGGAGCAATAATCATAAGAAGCCCTGGTGTTAAAACAATAATCCCGCGGCCTGACCTTTATGATGGGCCGGATTATTAGCAATTATCAGTTTTATCTGACCGCATAGAAAAATATAAAAATCCTGTTTAATTTCCTGTCTTATGAAGAACGAACTAAGTTGTATGTGTTGGGGGTATAGAGCATGCGTTTTAGTTCACACTTCAATTAAATTCCCTTCAATTTAATTCAGAGATTTTCTTTTTGTCCTGAATTGGGTTGAGTTTTTATTATATTTGGGAACAAGAAGGTTTCTGGTTGGTTGAGGTTTTACAAAAAAGAAAAATGGAAAAAAGAGATAAAATGGAAAAAGAAATTGTAGAAAAAGAGCTAAGCGAATTAATGGAGATAACTCTTAAATTAGAAAACGAGCTTTATTCAATAGATGAATAAAAATGCGGAAGATTTTGATTAATATTAGTAGTTAGTATGCTTTTGCAATATAGACAATATAACCTGCCTTTTTTCCGCATATTGAACATTTGCCCTTTGGCTTTTGCTTCTCATCAAGTCTTATGCCCCTAACTTCTGCCCCAATCTCTTTTTCGATTATCCCTGCGCATTTTTCCCCTTCTTTGTCAACAGAGCAAAATTCAACTCTTGCAATTCCCCCATCTTTTATTATTTCTTTAATCTCTCTGGAATTTTTTGCATCCTTTATCCTGTTCTGGAAAATTTTATCTGCTTTCTTTATCAGATTTTGGGTAAACTCTTCTGATATCTTCTTAATTCTTCCGGCAATTTCCTTTTCATTTATAATTTCTTTTTTGTCTAAATCCCTTCTAAACAAAGTTATTTTCTTTTTTTTCAAATCATTTAATCCAAGATCAATTCTTATAGGAACCCCTTTCATTTCCCAATGATTGAATTTTTCACCAGGCCGCTTTTCAGAATAATCTATTTCAACGTCAGTGAATTCCCCTATTTCTTTTTTTAATTCTTCTGCCTTTTTTCTTAATTTTTCATTTTCCTGGTTAATCGGGATTATCACAACATTCACAGGAGCAATCTCCCATGGGAATTTCAGCCCTTTGTCATCACCATGCACAATCATAACACTGGCAAAAATCCTTGATATTGCAGGCCCATAACATGTGGTATAAACCGGCTTTTCATTCCCGTCTCTGTCTTTATAAGTTATATTAAAAGCGCTCGCGAATTTTGGAGATATTATATGAGTTGACGGCTGCTGTATAACTTTTCCGTCAGGATTCAATACATCTGCTGCAAAAGTTTTGTATGCTCCTGCAAATTTGTCCCAAGAAGGACGTTCAAAAAAGATGAAAGGCAGGCCATAAACATCATGAAGGATTTCTTTTGTTGTCTGCATATCTTCCTTTACCTGTCTTATAGCATCCTGCTCTGTTGCATGGACGCAGTGGGTTTCTATCCAGTGAAATTCCCTGCTTCTTAAAAAAGGGCGGGTTGCTTTTGTTTCGCATCTGAAAACATTTGCCCTCTGGTAAGTCTTGAAAGGCAAATCTTTGTAACTTCTTATCCACAGATTAAACATCTGGTAAAATGCAGTTTCACTTGTCGGGCGAAGTGCCAGGGGCTCCTCTAATTTTTTATCTCCCCCCTGAGTTACCCAGAATACTTCAGGAGTAAATCCCTTAACATGTTCACTTTCCCTTTCAAAATTGCTTTTTGGAATCAATGTCGGGAACCAATAAGGCTTATGTCCTTTTTGCCTTAATTTTTTTTCCATGTAATGATACATTTTTTCCATTGAAAGAACAGCCCATGGC
>MFWP01000009.1:11330-23800 GCA_001786415.1 Candidatus Pacearchaeota archaeon RBG_19FT_COMBO_34_9 | reverse complement strand
CTTTTTGGATTATCTGGCTGAACCATTCTGAGAAATTTTCATCTTTTTTTACAGTAATTCTTTCCTGATTATCCACCATTTATATTCAAGGAAAAATATCTATTTAAATTAATCTACAAATTCTGTTGTTATTGCCTTCCCGCTTAAGATATCAGATATCGAATCTCCTGCTTTTGCAATAATGCATCTTTTTTTGTTGCTGATTATAGTTTTTGCAGAATCTAATTTTGATTTCAGCCCGCCGAAACCATTTGAAGGCAGATTCATTTTGTCATAATCCTCCACATCAAATAAATCAGATTTTTTCAAAGGAATCTTATTTTTTATTAATGCTCCCATTTCTGTTAATATTATCAAAATGTCAAAATTCATGCTAAACAGAAGTCTTGAAGCAAGTGTGTCATTGTCCCCGACTTCCAATTCTTCTATTGATGTAACATCATTTTCATTTACAACAGGGATTGCTTTTCCTTTCAGATTTTTGTAGGTTTCCCTTAAATTTTCTATTCTGTTTTTTTCATATAAATCTTTTGAGTTTAGCAAGAATTGTGCGATATTGAGATTATATTCTGAAAAAACTGATGAATATTTCTCCATAAGAATTATCTGCCCGACTGCTGCCTGAGCCTGTTTCAGGCCAAGTTCGCCGTTGCCATGAATAATCCCTCTCCCGCATCCAACTGCACCTGAAGTAACTACTATTATCTCATTTCCCTCTTCAACAAGTTTTGAAATATCTCCTGCCAGATTTTTAAGAATATCCTCCTTAATCCTTTTTTTCTCAGAATCAAATACTGCTGCTGTTCCTATTTTGATTATTATTTTCATTTCTATTTTTAGAATTAGCTATATTAAATCTTTTCCGTATAATTGCTGAGAAAGTTCATTGATAATTTCTTTTATGTAATTTGATTCAAGAGCAAATCCAAGCCCTTCACTTTCGCTTAATTTGAAATTATTTATTCCTATTACTTCTCCATTAACATCTATTAAAGGACCTCCTGAATTTCCGGGGTTTAGTGCAGTATCTGTCAATATATATGCTTTTAATCCATTCTCCCCTTCCTGATGAATATTTGAGACAATCCCCTGTGATACTGAAAATGACAACCCATATGGATTTCCTATAGCAATTACTTTTTCCCCAATTCCTATATTATCGGAATCTCTCAATTCAAGACTAGAATAACCTCTGTCATCTATCTTTAAAAGAGTTATATCCATTGTAGGATTTTCTCCGATTCTCGCAACTGAATGACTCTCCCCATCATAGGTTATTACTATTGCTGCTTTTGCTCCTTTCATAACATGCGCATTTGTTACAACATAGCCCCCATCTGCAATAAAAAATCCAGAACCCTGTGATACATCTGTCTTAATTGTTACAACTGATTTTACTGAATTTTCAAATATCCCTGAAAAATCAGAACTTACAGAAGCCTTTAATGTATTTATCTGTTCATCTATAGAACCAACTTGCAAACCAAGAGATTTTAAGTCCTTTTTTGTTTCCAGAAGATTATCAGATAGTTCATTAAATTTTGAATTGGTTTCTTCTTGGAGAGATTCAATTTTTCTGGTTAAACTGTTATAGTTTATATTCCCTTTTGCATAAACCCAATAAAGAAACACGCTATTTGCAAGTATAACAATAATCAATAAAGAAGTCAGCCCGCCCAAAATTATCTTATGGTGTTTTTCCAATGGCATTTTTTTTAAAGGCAAATAACATATAAAAACTTAACTTTATTTTATTTTTTATCCTATGGGCTCATAGTTTAACGGATAGAACAACCGGCTTCGGATAAGAACCTCCTGCGGGTTCTTAATAGCTCCAGCATCCCAACAGGAAGTTGAGTTCGGAAATAAGAACCAACAACAGGAAGTTGAGTTCGGAAATAAGAACCAACAACAGGAAGTTGAAAGAAGAAACCGGTTAATCGGGGTTCGATTCCTCGTGAGCCCATAATTATATTTTTAAAGAATTAAATTATTTCAATAGCTTTTCCAAAACTTCTCTTGCAGTTTTAAAGTCCGCACGTTTGTTTGTCTTTTGCATGACTTTTCCTATTAGGAAATTTAGTGATTCTTTTTTTCCGCTTTTATAATCGCTTATTGCTGCCTGATTTTCTTTTATGATTTCCTCTGCAACTTTTTCAAGCTCTTTTGTGTCAGAAATCTGGCTGCTTTTTTTTGCTTCGCTTAATGGCGAATAAGATTTTTCTTTCCAGCTTCTCAGAATTTCTTTGGCTTTTAATTCTGTAATTTTTTTATTTTCTACTAATTTTAAAAGTTCAATGAAATGTTCTGGTTTGATGTCCACCTCTTCAAGCTCTTTTTTGTTATAATTCAAAACACTGATAAGTTCAATTGTTGTCCACTGTGAAGCTAATTTTAAATTTGTCTTTTCAATAATCTTTTCAAAAAACTCTGCAATTTCAAGTTTCTTTGTCAGTATCTCTGCATATCTTTTTTCTATCTTGTATTTCTTTATAAGTTTCTGAAGTTTTTCCTGAGGAGTTTCAGGAAGAGAAGATTTTATTTTTGTTATCCTTAATTCTCTTATATTTATAACAGGCAAATCCGGGTCTGAAATAAACCTGTAATCTTCTGCAAGTTCTTTTTCACGCATTTTTATGGTTATGCCTTTTGATTCATCAAACATGCGTGTTTCCTGAATCTTTGGAGTCTCATTTTTTTGCCTTTCAATTTCTTTTTCAATTGCGGTTTTTATGTTTGTCAGCGAATTAATATTTTTAATTTCAACTCTTACTCCTTTTAATTCAGGAAGAGAAATATTTACATCTGCTTTTATTCCTGCATTTTTGTCAAGCGCTTTTATATAACTTAATGTAAGGATTAATTGTTTCAGCCAGTCAATAACCTGCTGTGGAGAGGAAAAATCCGGCTCTGTAACAATTTCTATCAAAGGAAGTCCTGAACGATTGTAATCTATCTCTCCTGTTTTCGGGTTCCATGCAGCAGGGTCTTCTTCAAGATGTACTTCTTTTATCCTTATCCCCAAGAATTTGCCATCTTCTCCTGTTGTTTTTGCATGAGCTCCTGAAATTGTATTTTGATATCCTTTAGGCAAATCAGGCCAGTCATAATGTTTTCTCTGCCAGATTATTTTTGGGTTTATTCTGCATTTGAGAATTGATGCAATCTGGATTGATTTTTCAACTGCAGTTTTATTAGGAAGCATTGGTTTTGCTCCTGGCTGTCCTGTGCATACAGGGCAGATATTAGTATTTGGCTTTGCAACTTTTAAGCCATGAATTGCACGGCATCTGCAGAAAAGTTTCTCTTTTGTATTTATATATCCGTGAACTTCCAGTCCTATTTTAGGCATAATAAAAAGAAGAAAAAGGGATTTATATTTTTATCACCTTTTTTATTATATAAATATTTAAAAATAATCTCCATTTTGTTATTTTATGGACAAGGCAGAATTTTTTAAAATTTTTAATCCTCTGCTAGAAAAGAAAGATTCTATTATGAAAAAAGTCTCAAATCTTGAAATACAATTAGAAATTGCAAAAAAAGAAATGAATTTTATTAGTGAGTTGGATATGTCTTTAAATTCATTGAATTTAAATAAAGAAGTTGGAAGTGATAAAATTTTTTATTCTTTTGTGAAAGAAATTGATAAGGAAAAAAGATATGTGGAGATTTCTGAAACTCCTTATTTACATTTGCCATGTCCTACATGCAATAATTTATATCCTGTGATTTCAAGAAAAGAATGCTGGGAAGAAGGGGCTTATGAAGACCCAGATTTTGTTATCAAGATTGATTGTTATATCCCCTGCCCAGAACACGGATTTAATGGGATTTATCATCAACAAATATCTCATTAAAAGATAGTTTTTTATAGATTTCCTATCTCATTTCTGTATATGGAAAAAACAAATGCTATTGCCGGCGATTATGTTGAGATACATCTGACAAAATTGATTTATGAAGGGACTTTGCTGGAAAGTCCTGAAAATGAAAAAGGGATTGTTTTATTGAAATTGGATTCTGGCTATAATGTGGGATTCAGCAAAAAAGATATCCTGGAAATTATTGTTCTTAAAAAATCAAAAGAAAAAGAAATTTCATCAGTTGAAATTAAAAAAGATAATGCCAAGCCAAATATTGCTATGGTAATTACTGGAGGAACAATTGCTTCTATTCTTGACCCCAAAACAGGGGGGGTTCATCCTTTGCAAAAACCAGAGGATTTTTTTGAATTCTATCCTGAACTTTTTGAGAAAGTTAATGTTGCAAGAGTTGAAATTCCTTTTATGAAAGCGAGCGAGGATATGGACTTCAAGGACTGGCAGAAAATTGCAAAAATTGCTGTTGAACTTTTGAATGATGATAATATACGGGGAATAATAATAACTCACGGGACTGATTTTCTGCATTATACATCTGCTGCGCTGAGTTTTTTTATCAGGAATCTGAACAAGCCGGTTGTTTTGACTTACAGCCAGAGAAGCATTGACAGAGCAAGCAGTGATGCAAATTTAAATTTACAATGCAGTGCCTTGGCTGCAATTTCAGACATTGCAGAAGTTATAATTGTAGGACATGCAACCCCAAATGATAATTTTTGCTATGCAATGCCAGGGACTAAAGTAAGAAAAATGCATGCTTCAAGAAGAGACGCATTTAAGGCTGTTAATACAAAGCCATTCGCTAAAATTTTTCCTGACAGAATAGAAAGAATCTCAGAATGGAAATTAAGAAATAAAAACAAGGCAAAACCTGATTTCAAATTTGAGGAAAAAGTTGCTTTAGTTAAGGTTTATCCTGGACAGAACCCGGATATTCTTGATTATTATGTCAAGCAAAAATATAAGGGGCTTATTCTGGAACTTTCCGGATTAGGGCATGCTCCGACAAAGAGAGCACGAAACAGCTGGACTAAAAAATTAAAAGAAATTCAGAACAAAGGAATTATCGTCTGCGCTGTAAGCCAGTGCATTTATGGAAGAGTTGACCCTTTAGTTTATTCTAATGGCAGAGAAATTTTAGAAACAGGAGTTATTTACCTTGAAGATATGCTTGCTGAAACTGCTCTTGTAAAAATGGGGTGGGTTTTGGGGCATGAAGAGTGGAGAAAAAGCAAAAAAATAATAAAGGAAAAAATGCTGGAGAATATTTCTGGAGAGCTGAATAATAGGTTAGAAGAATAATCCTACTGTTAGTTTATAAATAAAAAGAACAAATTAGAGATATGAAAATATTAGTAACCGGCGGAGCTGGTTTTATCGGCTCACATATTCATAGACTTCTTTTAGATAAAGGGAATAGTGTTATAGTCTATGACAATCTTTCACGCGGATTTAAACAATCTATTGATTCAAGAGCAGAATTTATTTTGGGCTCTCTGAATGAAAAGGAAAAACTGGAAAAGGCGCTTAAGGAAGTTGATGCAGTTATTCATCTTGCTTCTTATATTGCAGTTGGTGAGTCGATGGAAAATCCATTTTCTTATATTGAAAATAATATTATCGGAACAGCTTATCTTCTGGAAGCAATGAGAAATACAGGAGTTAAAAAAATAATCTTTTCTTCTACTGCCTGTGTTTATGGCAATCCTGATGAACTCCCGCTAACAGAAGATTCTCCTCTTAAAGAGCCAACAAATATATATGGGTTTACAAAATTAACAATAGAAAATCTTCTAAAATTTTATCATAAAAATTACAGGTTTGATGCAGTTATACTGCGATATTTTAATGCTTATGGGCCAAATGAACTGCATACCCCCGAAACTCACATAATCCCCAATATTATCAGGGCAGTTCTGGAAAAACAACCGGTTCCTATTTATTGGAAAGGAGAACAAATAAGAGATTTTATTTACGTTAAAGATTTAGCTTCAGCTCATCTTGATGTCTTGAACCTGAAAGACTTTCATATCTTTAATGTTGGTACAGGAATTCCTGTAAAGATAAATGATTTATTAGAAAAAATTTTCAAAATTGCCGGATATAAGACAAAGATAAAAGATATGGGAGAAAGAGCCGGCGATGTTAAAGCAACTTATGCTTCAAGTGACAAGATAAACAAAATTGTTGGGTGGAAGGCAAAGACTTCGCTTGAGGAAGGATTAAAAAATACAATAGCCTTTTTTCAAAGGCAGGAAAAATGAAAAAGAATTATTTGGCTTATAAGATTCTTTGATTATTTCTTTTTCATTTTTAACAAAAGATTTTTTATTTCCCGTATTTCTTCTTCAGCCTTTTTATTTATTCTATAATCATATTCTATTTTTATCCTGTCTCTTTGGGCAAGCCTGTTCTGGGACATTAAGATTATCGGAGCTTGAATTGCAGCTAAACAGGATAATACAAGATTCAGCAAAATAAATGGATAAGGATCAAAAGGTCCTCCTTCAGCATATTTCATGAAAATATAACTATTTATTATCATCCAAACTAAAAGAAATGCAAATAATGATAAGATAAATATCCAGCTTCCAGCAATCTTTGTCAACTGGTCAGCTGCTTTCTGTCCGAGTGTTCTTCGGCTATGCATGCGAAATACAGGATGATTTTGATGTTCAAAATTTTCCTCTTTCTTCTTCATTTTCTTATAAGGATAAATTAGATTATAAATTTTCTTGGTTTTATTTATAACTTACAAGGGGTTACAAATAGAAAGATTTAAAAAATGGTAGAAATTTTAATTTGTATGAAAGGAGAAGTTAGAAAGCTTAAAGTAAATCCATTAACTCTTGATGATGGTTTTACAAGAGATGGTCTTGAAGCAGTATCACAATTAACAGGAAAAGAGCCTTATTATATAGTCGGAGGTGTAGCTACACAATCTTATCTTCCTACAAGTTGCAGAAGACCTACATCTGATATAGACTTGTCTATAGTCAGACCTTTGAATTATGAAGATTTTAAGAGTTTAAGCAAGCCCATTTCAGAATATCTTTTAGATAATGGTTATTCTGTTGAAACAAAGAAAGGCTCAAGAGCATTCAGTTTAAATGTAAGGAACAGGGGCGGGGAAGGATTATTAATAGAGATGTCAAGAAGGAATAAACAAAGTTTTGAAAAATCTAAGGGAAAACTTGAAAGAGAATTAATTCATTCAAAAAGAAAGATAGTTGAAGACAGAAAAGCGACTTATTCTGTTGCTGCACCAGAAGATATTATTGTTCCAAAACTTGCAAGAAGCGTAAATGCTTTACTTAAAAATTCAGAATTGATGTATAATCTTCCTAATCCTGCTGAAACTTTTACTCCGGAATATATAGTCAAAAGATTAAACCTCATACAAAATTTAAGAGAGAAAGCAATGGATAATCCCCTTAATTTAATTTTGTTTGATCAATTAAAATTTATTTCTGATATTTTTGATATCCGAGTTTTATCTGAAGTAGCCGGAATAAATGTAAAATATTTTGAAGCTTCTAAAAGAGATTGGAATGCTCTTTCTGGAAATATTCCTGAATTAGATATATTATTTAATCTTACCCTGCCAAAGCTTAATCATTAATTAATTTAATAAACTCTTTTTCTTTTCTTAATTCATGTTTGAAGAAGATAAATCTGATTATGACAAATTGGGATTTAAATCCGGTTTGGAGATACACCAGCAGTTGGATACAAAAAAATTATTCTGCAACTGCCCTTCTGTTTTGAGGCAGGATGAGCCGGATTTTAACATAAAAAGAAAACTGCATGCTGTTGCCGGAGAGAGCGGGGAAGTTGATATTGCGGCAAAGCACGAGGCAGAAAAAGAGAAGAATTTTGTCTATGAAGGATATAATACTACCTGCCTTCTGGAACTTGATGAAATTCCGCCTTATGAGATAAATAAAGAAGCTTTGAAAATTGCACTTCAGGTTGCAATCATGCTAAATGCAAGAATATTTCCTATAAGCCAGATTATGAGAAAGACTGTAATTGACGGAAGCAATACTTCTGGTTTTCAGAGAACTGTCCTGATTGCAAGAGACGGGTGGGTTGTGACAAAAACAGGAAGAGTTGAAATACAAAGCATCTGCCTTGAAGAAGATGCTGCAAGAATTATTGAGCGAAAAAAAGATACTTCAATTTATAGATTAGACAGATTAGGAATTCCGCTTATAGAAATCGCGACTTCTCCTGATATGAAAGAGCCTGAACAAATCAAAGAAGTTGCTTTGTATATTGGAAAAATTTTGCGAAGCTGCAAAGTCAAGAGGGGAATTGGTACAATAAGGCAGGATATTAATCTTTCAATAAAAAACGGAGATAGAATTGAGATTAAAGGATTTCAGGATCCTGCAATGATGGTCAAGACAATAAAATATGAAATTAAAAGACAGCTTGACTTGATTGAAAAAGGAAACAGAATTATTGGGGAGGTTAGAAATGCTCTTCCTGATGGAACAACTGATTTTTTGAGACCTCTGCCAGGAGCAGCAAGAATGTATCCTGAAACTGATCTGCCTTTGCTGAAAATTTCAAGAGAATTAATCAATGATGTAAAAAAGAACCTTCCCAAATTAAGAGAGGACATTGAAAAGGATCTGGAAAAAATAGGGCTGAATGAAGAAATGACAAAGATATTATTAAAGCAGAATAGGCTTGATGAATTCAAAGAATTGCTTGAAATTTATAATGAGCCTAATTTAATTGCAAAAGTCTTACTCGTATTCCCTAAGGAAATTGCCAGCCATGAAAAAAAATCAACAGAGGAAATTCTGAAAATTTTGAACAAAGATGTTATGGTTTTTGTTGCAGAATCCCTAAAAGCAGGAAAAATTTCAAAAGAGCAGATTAAGAATGTCCTGGAAAGAATTGTTAAGGGGGAGGAAATAGAAAAAGCAGTTGAATTCAAAAAACTTGATATGGGAACTGCTGAAGAAAAAATAATGAAGATAATCCAATCAAAGCCGGGGTTGTCTGAAAATGCTTATATGGGGCTGATTATGAAAGAGCTCAAGGGAATAAATGCAAGGGATGTTATAGAGATAATAAGGAAATTATTGGAGAGAAAATGAAAATATTAGCAATAGGAGATTTTCATGGAAAATTCCCTGAAAGATTAAAAAAACAAGCCCAAAAAGTTGATTTGATTATTTCTGTAGGAGATTATACAGGGATTAAAGATTGGAGGCCAATTATTATGGCACGGATGAGGGCATCAAGAGTTGGACAAAAAATTCCAAAACCTGCAGAGGTTATCGGAAAGAAAAAATTCAATGAACTTTTAAAAAAAGATTTTAATGCAGGAAAATTTATCCTGACAGAGCTTAATAACCTTGGAAAAAAGATTTTTCTTATTTTCGGAAACTCTGATGATGAATGGTATAAATATCTCTTTGATAAAAAAATTAATCTTTTGAAGAAAAGAACATTAAATATAATTAAAAAATTGAAAAATATAAAAATTATAACTTATGGAAAAGTAAAATTTAAAGCAATAAATTTTATTGGTTTTGGTGGCTATATGGATATTGATTCTTATTTTAATAAAACACTTTTCAAAAAAGATAAATATTCTAAAAGGACCAACCGGATAAAAAAGAGCAGGAAAAAACTTTTAGATATTATAAATAAAACAAGAGGGGATAGGGTCCTTATTTTTCATTATCCTCCTGCCGGAGCTTTTGATATTATCCATGACAAAACAGATAATCCACTGAACAATCAGAGTGCAGGAATCAGTTTTTTTGCCGAGATAATCAAAAAATACAAGCCTCTTTTTGTATTATGCGGGCATATGCATGAATATCAAGGCTTGAAAAGACTTTATGGCATTCCTGTAATAAATCCAGGAGCTGCAGTTGATGGAAAAGCAGCAATAATTGATTTTAATGAAGAAAGTAAAAAAATCAGAAAAGTTCAATTTATAAAATAATCAACATCTAAGATTTTATAGTTATTGAAGACTTGGTTGTTTCAACTTTTTCTATTACTTTTTTGGGCTTGCGCTTTTTTCTTTTTTTCTTAACTTCTTTCTCTTTTGTGGATTTATTTGCCTTTTTTCCTAAATTATACATGAATAATTTAAACTGTTTTCCGACATCTTTCCATTCAACCTCTTTTTTTATTCCTTCTTTTTTCCCATCTTTTTTTACAGCCTTGGCTACAATAATACTGTAACCGATAATAATCACGCCTATGAATGCAATCATATAAATTAAGTCTATCGGGAGTTCAAGTTCAAAATATGTCAGAGATTTAATCAGCAAGAACAATCTGTAAATATAAGTGATGATATAACTGCTTAATGCCGCGCTTAAAATAGGGGCGGGCAGATTAAAAGGCAGTTTGAATTCCCAGAATATTTCAGAAACTAAAGCAAAAAAGAATATTATAAGTGCAAGCAGCAGATTATCAAAAAGGAAATTTATTACTGAATTATAAACTGAATTGTCTATATAGTTTGTAAGAACTTTTGCTATTGCCAACAATATAAGAAAGGCAAGAATTCCTATCGCTTTTGAGAAGATTATTGAAAGCACTGAACTCTTTTTCATATTCCTTAATGCTTTTTTATATTTATAATCTTTTCTTACTCCAAAATATTATTAAACCTCTTTGCTCTTTTTAATCCAATGAAAAACAGGGTTCCTATATCAGAAATTTTCAAATCTAAAAGCAAGAAAGCAGAAATAGCAGGATGGGTGAAAAACTCAAGAGCTTTGGGCAAAATAAAATTTCTTGTCTTGAGGGATATTTCAGGAGAAATCCAGATTACTGCTCCTGAAAAAAGTACTGACAGGAAAGTTTTTGAAATTATTGACAAAATCCCAAGAGAGTCAGTCATTTCTGTAATCGGAGAAATCAAAGAATCCAAACAGGCTCCAGGAGGAAAAGAGATTATTCCTGATAAAATTGAAATTCTTAACAAGTCAGAAGAATTGCTTCCAATTGATGTAAGTGATTTTTCAAAGACAGAACTTCCGAAGAGGCTGGATTACAGATTTTTGGATTTGCACAGAAGAAGAATTCAGGCAATATTCCAGGTTCAGTCAACAATATTGCAAGGGTTCAGGGAATTTATGATAAAAGAAAAAGCAATTGAGGCAGTTTTTCCTTCAATAATAAGTTCAAGCAGCGAAGGCGGGACAGAATTGTATAAATTAAAATATTTTGAAAGAGATGCATATCTTAGCCAGAGCTGCCAGTTATACAAACAGATGCTTGCATGTTCAATGGAGAAAGTTTTTACATTATTTACTGTCTGGAGAGCAGAGAAGCATAATACCACAAGGCATTTGAATGAATCACGGCAGCTTGATTTTGAAATGGCTTTTGCAGATGAATTTGCTGTTATGGATGTTCTGGCAAGATGTGTCCAGTATATTGTAAAAAAAGTTTTGGAAGAAAATAAAGAAGAGCTAAAAATTTTAGAAGTAAAACTTAATGTTCCTAAAACAAAATATATTACTTTTAAAGAAGTAGCTGATTTAATGAAAAAGAATAAGATTCATATCGGAAAGGATGATTTAACTCCTGAAGTTGAAAAAAAGCTTTGCGAGATTTATCCTGATACTATTGTTTTTGTTCATGACTGGCCAATTTCAGGAAAGCCATTCTATATAATGCCAAAGCAAGGACAAAAGTCCTTACCTGCTTCGTCCAATGGCCAAAGCAAAGGAAAAGATTCATCAGCAGGTTTTGATGCTATTTACCAAGGAGTTGAAATCAGTTCAGGGGGGCAAAGAGTTCATATTCCTGAATTGCTTGTTGAAAGGCTAAAGGCAAAAGGGCTTAATCCAAAAAACTTTGAATCTTATATTGAAAGCTTCAAATACGGCGCACCTCCTCATGCTGGCTGGGGCATGGGGCTTGAGAGGCTTACTATGCTTATTCTTGGACTGAATAATATAAGAGAAGCGGTTCTTTTTCCGCGTGACCGTGATAGATTAACTCCTTAGTTCTTTTGATGGTTAAGCTTAAATATAAGTGATTATCTATTCTGAAGGTTAAAATGCACAACGAAATATTAGAAGATCTTTTGAAAGACTCACCATGCACCAAAAATGGACTTTGTAATCAAGGGTGTTTTGCAAGGGAGATAATGCTTTCCAGAATTGATGACAGAACTGGTGAGCAACTTAGGCTAATGTATGCTTATAAATATGAACAATCAGATAAAGAAGGAAAAGATATTGGCAAAGAAAGAGCCTTTCTAGAATTTACTAAATTATATGCATCTAAATTTGGGGAAATATATAAAGAAGGGATGAAATATGAGGACCTTTATGAGAAAGTATTTGGGAAGAAACTCAAGCATACAGATGATGATATTAGAAAACATATTGAAGAAAGCAGAAAAGAGTGATTAACTTTTTATATCCTATCTGCTTAGGATTTCTATGGACTTTTTATTTCATAAATTATCTGAAAAGGACAGGGAAGAGATAAAAAAACAGGTTGATTCTATCCTGCAGTCTTTCTCAAAAAAGCTTTCAGAAATCAAAAAAGACATAGGCGAGAGCAATATTGAGAGAGAAAAATTTG
>MFWP01000009.1:3898-11305 GCA_001786415.1 Candidatus Pacearchaeota archaeon RBG_19FT_COMBO_34_9 | reverse complement strand
TGAATTGTCAAGAGAAATCATGTTTGGAAATGCGCCTGAAAAAAACAAAGATTTTATAATCGGGGAAAGGAAAAAATGGTGACAACCCTTTCAAAACTCCAGAATTATTTTTCTGAAATTGAAAAGAATGACAAGAAAGGGAATAAGATAAATGCATTTTTGCAATTGAATCCTCATGCAATTGATGAAGCGAAAAAAATTGATGAGAAAATAAAAAAGAGAAAAGCAGGAAAACTTGCAGGAAAAATTATTGCTATCAAGGCGAACATAAATATTTTTGGAATGAATGCTTCATGTGCTTCCAAAACTCTTGAAGATTACAAAAGTCCTTATGATGCGAGCGTGATTGAAACAATCAAGCGGGAAGATGGTTTGATAATTGGATTCACAAATATGGATGAATTTGCATGCGGGTGGAGCGGAGAAACTTCTGCATTTGGAGTTACAAAAAATCCGAAATCTCTGGAATTTGTTCCCGGAGGAAGTTCAAGCGGAAGTGCTGCTGCTGTTTCTGCAGATTTTTGCGATATTGCTTTAGGAAGCGATACCGGGGGAAGTATAAGGGTCCCTGCTAGTCATTGCGGAGTTGTTGGATTAAAACCAAGTTATGGGGCAGTAAGCAGATATGGATTAATTGATATGTCTATGAGTTTAGACCAGATTGGGCCGATTGCGAAAAATATTTCTGACTGCGCTTTGCTTTTTAGTATTATTTCAGAAAAGGATGAAAATGACGCAACAAATATCGGAAGCAAAATAAACCTGAAGGAAATTGAAAAAATTTCTCCAAATTTAAAAGTTGGAATTCTGGATTTCAAGATTCATGACCAACAAATACAGAAAATAATTGATGAAAACATTTCAAAAGCAGCAAAAAAATATAAATGGAAAATAGAAAAAGTGAAATTAGATTATATTGATTTTGCTGTTGCAACTTATTTCCCGATTGTCTATGTTGAATTTTTCTCTGCAACAAGAAGATTTGACGGAAGACGATACGGGAAAAGAATTGAGGAAGTATGCGGGAGCGAGGTATTAAGAAGAATAATCGGGGGAAGCGAAATCAGTAAAGCAGAGCATGCAGGAAGATATTATTATCTGGCTCTGAAAGCAAGAAAATTAATCGAAGAGGAATTCAAAAAAACCTTCAGAAAATTTGACTGCATAATCTGCCCTACTGTTCCGAGGCTGCCTCACAAAATAGGGGAAAAAATTTCCATTGAACAAATGTTTCAATATGATGCGCTTACATGCCCTGTTAATCTTTCAGGAGATTGCGCGATAAGCATTCCTATCGGAAAAATAAAAAATATTCCTATTGGCATGCAGATAATCTGCGAGAAATTTAATGAGCAGAAATTATTTCAAATTGCAAGAAGTTTTGAAAAATAGGCAATAGATAAATATTTAAATATCCTTTTGTTTTTAAAATAAAGAAGAGGTAAAAATGGGGAAAACGGATAAAAAGTTAGTATTTCTGTTGACATTCTTATTAGTTGTAGGAATTTTGCTGATATATGCAAGATTAAATTTTAATCCTGTAGGGTTTGCTGTTATAGGAACTATTACAAATGAAGGAGATTGTGTCGCTGCAAATTATTCTTGGGAAAATTTAACTCAATGTTCTGATATTTCTGGCTGTGTAGAATGTGCAGATGAAGAAGGTTGTCAGGAAGATTGTGAATCTTGTAATGAACTTTGGGGGTGTGTTGGAGATTTTTGCGGAGATGGAACAATCCAGAGCCCAAATGATAATGGAATAAATGAAGTGTGTGATGATGGAGTTAATAATGGGGAATATAATTATTGTTTAACAGATTGCTCTGGTTTAGGAGAACATTGCGGAGATGGTATAATTAATGGAAATGAAGAATGTGATGGAAGCGATTTAGGAGCAAATACTTGCACAAGTGAAGGCTTTGACGAGGGAAGTTTAACCTGCGATTCTGATTGTACTTTAAATGATAATGCATGCACAACTGCCGAAAGCAGTAGTAGTGGTGATAGTGGAGATGAAGAAACTGATAATGTTGAGATCCCTTCTACGACAATGATTACAACCAACACTGTAACAGAAACATCATCTTGCACTCCTAATTGGGAATGCGGAGAATGGGGAGAATGTGCAGAGGGCACACAGGACAGAATATGCACAGATATTAATCAATGCGGGTCTAATGAAGATATGCCTGAAACATCCCAGTCATGTGTAGTAGAAATAAAAGAAACATGTTTTGATGGAATTAAGAACCAGGATGAAAAAGGAATTGATTGCGGAGGATTATGTGAAAGAAAATGCGGTATCTTCAGCATTGTTGGTAGTGCTATCTCTGTACCAATTGATGCAGGAAAGAATTTTGTTTTTAAAGGAATGTTTGGTAATGTAACTAAAACAATTATTTCAATAGCAAGCTTGGTTTTGATTATAGGTGGAATTGTGGCATTTGTTCTTTTCAAAAGAGGAACTATAAAACTTCCTTTAATAAAAAAGATATTCCAAAAAAAAGAAGAAAAAGAAGATACAGAAACCTTTTAAAGTATTTTTTACCTAGTTCTTAAATGGAGATAGGAGAAGTAGAAATTAAGTGGCTTGGACATTCTGGCTTTCTAATCAAGAACCATATGATTGTTTATATTGATCCCTACAAAATAAAAGAGAATTCAGAGAAGGCAGACATAATCCTCATAACTCACAGTCATTATGACCATTGCAGCATTGCAGATATCAAGAATATAATAAAAGAAGGCACTAAAATCCTCCTTACTGCAGACTGCCAGAGCAAAATGACACGATTTGATATCCCTATAGATATGCAGATTGTTGAGCCAAATCAGGAATTGTCTTTTGGAGAAATTAAAATTGCTGTTTTGCCCGCATATAATCTTGATAAATCTTTTCACCCCCAAGAAGAAGGATGGGTTGGATATCTGATAAAAATGAATGATGTTCTTATATACCATGCAGGAGATACTGATTTAATACCGGAAATGCAGAAGCTTACAGGATATAACCAGCCTGACAAGAAGTTTATTGCCCTGCTCCCTATTGGCGGAAAATTTACCATGAATGTTGAAGAAGCAGTTGAGGCAGCGAAATTGATAAAACCAATGATGGCAGTTCCTATACATTACGGAAGCATAATAGGAAGCAGAGAAGATGCAGAAGAGTTTGTAAAATTGTGCAAGGAAGCAGGAATAGACGGAAGAATTTTGGAAAGGGAATAATCAGAAATAATTAAATAGTTTTAGGAACTTAACTTTTTATGAAACGGGGAATTGGGGACCGAACGATTTTAGATGATTTTGTTGAAGATTTCTGCAATGTTGTTGAAAAACATGTCAAATATATTGTCTGTTCTGGTTTTGTTGCAATATCTCACGGAAGAAGCAGAGCCACTGAAGACATAGATATGATAATTGAAAAAATTCCTGAAGAGAGATTTATTAAATTTCACAACGATTTAGTTAAATCTGGTTTTGAATGCATGCAGTCGTCAAATCCTAAAGAGATTTATGAAGATTATTTAATTAATGGAGACAGCGTAAGATATACAAGAAAGAATGAATTTCTTCCAGAAATGGAAATTAAATTTACTAAAGATGAACTTGACGAAGAGCAAATAAAATCGAGAAGAAAAATTCCGTTTACAAAATTAGATATTTATTTTTCTTCGATAGAAAGCAACATTGCGTTCAAGGAAGAATATTTGAAGGCAGAAAAAGATTTGGAAGATGCTAAACATCTAAGGATAATTTATGAGGGGAAAATTGATGAGAATGAAATAAACAAGATTAAAGAAAGAATCAGGAGATTTAGATATGGAAAATAATATTCATTTAAGAGACAAATCACATCAGGAACAAATTGAAAGATGGGCAAGATATGTCCGAGATAATTCTAATTGGAAAGAAAAGTTAAAGCCGTTTTTAGACGGACAAATAATTATGGCAAGAAGGGCATACAAGACATTATCTGAAACAAAAGATGGGAAAAGGAGAATTAAACTGATAAAGAAATTAAGAAATTAATTCTGTTAGTTTTTCTTTCAACTGGTCTGGATTTTTGATATAAATCAAATTTATTCCAAACTTTTTCATATATACTTCATCTTCTTTTGGAAGTCTTTTGTTAATAAGAAAAGGAGAATAAACTAAAATAGAAAAGTTCTTTCCAGCATTAATTTCTGGGTGAATCTTTTTTCCTGTAACTTCTATTCCTTCTTTATACTGATTCATAAGTTTGTAAAGATAAACTGCATAATTTCTTTCACCATCGGTTCCAGGACTTGCTCCTAAATATAAAATTGAATCTCCCATTAATCCTTTAATTAAGTCATGCTTAAACCAGTCCCCAGAATCAATAATCTTGTCAAATAAATTCTTGTTATCTATTTTTGCGTTAACATATTCTTGCAGATGAGAAATCCCAAAAGTTTTATCTGATTGGGGAACAGTTCCTATCACCTCTTTTCCTCCTGCTTTTTTGTAGAGCTTAGCCAGTTCAATACAGATGCCATTATCTGGAAGCAATTCTAAAGAAATATCTAACTCAGAAAGCGCCTTTGCGATATTTTCCAATTCTGACTGAAATTTTTTTGGTTTTAATTTTAAGAGTTGATAATAATGGAAATCGATATCTCCTGGACCAATCAGACTTAATTTATATGACATAGTTTTTTATATTCAAAGTTTTATTTAAATTTATGGATTCATTTCAAAAACGCAAACAAGAGATTCTATCAAAATCAGACAAGTCACATATAGGCATATGGGATGAGAAAATTGCAGAACTTTGCAATAAGATAAATTCTTTTGAAAATTACTATACTACTTCCTCATGCAGCGGGAGAATTATTCTGATGATTGATGCAGAGAAAAAAGGGGAAGATTTGTTTGTTTTTGTGAGCCACGATAAAGTTTCTTTTGATGAATTGAAGAGAGAATTAAATCTCGCGCCAAACAAAAATAAAAATATCAAGTTTAAATTGGAGCCATGCATTCTGCATGTTACCTGCAAAAGTTTTGAAGATGCTGAAGAGATTTACAATAAGGCAAAACTTGCAGGATGGAAAAAATCAGGAATTGTCGGGGTGAAAAACGGATTTACAGCTGAGCTAAACAGCACAGAAAAACTGGAATTTCCAATAATACAAGATAAAAGGCTTCTTGTCGACGACGATTTTTTGAAAATTGTTCTTGATGAAGCAAATAAGAAGCTGGAAAAAGTTTGGAGGAAGATTAGAAAGTTGGGGAAGCTGATAAAATAGAAAGATTTAAATATTTAAACGTGTATATGTTTTTACACATAAAAATGGTAAGCATAACACTTTCAGTTTCAGATGAAATAAGAGAAACAATGAAAAAATTTCCAGAGATAAATTGGTCAGGATTAGTAAGAACTTGCATAACTGAAAAAGCTAAAACACTTACATTAAAAGAAGAATTATTGAATGATTTGTCTAAAGAAAAAGATTTTAATGAGTGGGCAGTTAATTTAGGGAAGAAGGCAAAAAAAGGAAGACTGAAAAGCATCCTAAAATGAAATTAATTGTTGATAATAATATCCTGTTTTCTATGATGAAACCAGATTCTGTTGCCTCAAAAATGTTCGCCTTTTTAAATTCTGAATTTATCGCCCCCTCTTTTATATTACACGAATTTAATAAATATAATAATGAATGCCTTAAAAAATCAGGATTGTCCAATAAAGATTTTAACAAGAGAAAAGATGAAATTTTTTCCAGAATAAATTTTATTGAATTTAACGAATATAAAGAATTTATACAGGAAGCACTTGAAGGATTAATCGATGAAGATGACGCTCCCTATATTGCTCTTTCACTAAAAATTAAAGCTCCTGTCTGGAGCAATGACAAAGATTTAAAGAAACAAGAGAAAGTTACAATTCTTTCCACAGAAGATTTAATGAATATATTGTTTTAAGGGGTTGGGGAAGATTGAGAAGCTGGAAGAGGAAATTTAACAAAGATTAAGTCCTATAATGTTTATTCCTTCCATCCCATTTTCATCACATTTTCTTACCATTGACATTGAACCTTCTGAGCTACTAATCTTTACTGCCATTAAGACATAAGGAAAATCATTGGGTAAATTGTGATAAGATTGTAATACTGCAAAATTCCATGTGTTGTAGAATTCTGTTGCATTTTCCATATTTATAAATTTTTCTATTTTTATTAAAGAAAGAGAAAATGTATCATATTTTGCCTCTGCAACTTCTTTACATCTATTAAATTCAATTTTACATTGTTTTATCATAGAATCTTCTTCGATTATATTCATTTTTTCAGTTACATCTCCTTTAAGTCCAATAATCATCCCATTTATATTACTCTTAAAAGATTGAAAACTATTTGGATATATAAGAAAACTTACTATTAAACTTCCAATTATAAAAATGAGCAATCCCCCTAAAATACCTTTCCAATTCATCTTACTATTTCTTAATAGTTAGGGTATTTAAATTTATAATTTTAAAATTCCAACTATAAATACAATCACTAAAATTATTTCTCCTATTGTTATTTTATCCATTTTTTAATCACCACCTTAAGAGCAAAACCCCTTGGGTTAGTGCAATGATGTATTATCTATTTTTAAACCTGAGGTAAAAACATATTTTTATTTAAAATAGGCGTTGCACATAAAGCCCGAGAATTTTTAGATTAAGGGTAGATTCCCCTATTTTTTGACCGAAAACCCCTAAAAAAGAAGATTGCTGTCACAAAAACCCATTCTTTGAATGATTTTGTCAGTTTTACTAAGAATTATCTCTTAATTTTTTCTTCTTCTAATCTTTTTTTCTCAAACCAAATATAAAGGTCTTTTTTATTTTTTAATTTCCATTTAGACTTATTTTTTATTAGTGAGATAATTATTGATTGGGCATAAACAGATAACGTGTTTAAATCTTTAAGAGATAATTTTATTGAACCCTCGTGGACAATTTCTGAACGGAGATCGTACAAATATCCCAATTGTTTTTTTATCAAATCTCTCTTTTGAGGATTATCTTCTAATAAATAACTCCCCCTATTTTTAATATTAAAGGTTTTTGATTCCCTGCCAAATATTAAAAGAGATTCAAGTATAATCATCAATTTCAAGAATTTGTCTGAAAAATTAAATTGATTTGATTCTAATTGACCTTTGCCTTTGATTATATCTTCTTTTGCTATTGGGACATCGTAAGCTTTAGAAAACCAATAAATTGCATTAAAAATTCTTTCATCCAAATCAGTCCAATTAATTTTTTTGTAAATATTAATTACTTTTCTAAAACCATTAGAATTCATTATTTTTCTTCTTTCTTTTGATAAATCAAAAGAAAATAAATATCCCACTTTTTCATAAGAAGGAGTTATGTTTTGTTTATCTTTTCTGAAT
>MFWP01000009.1:255-3861 GCA_001786415.1 Candidatus Pacearchaeota archaeon RBG_19FT_COMBO_34_9 | reverse complement strand
AATATGTTTCAGAATTCCCAGTAAAGAGTTTTAGAATACTTAATATAGCATTTGTTTTTTGTATCGCAATATACTTTGCTGTGCTAAAAGTTCCAGAGGATTCTACCTTTGCATAAACTTTACCAAGAAAATAACCTTCTTTTCTCTTTTTTTCTTCATCTGCAAATTTTTTCTTTCCTTCGTCGTTTAAATTTTTTAAGGTAAAAATAATTCTCTCATGTTCTTTATGTAATTTTGTTATTTTATTCTGAGTCATCTTCTGAAAAAGTATATCCCCCATTTTTATAGAATGCTTATCCAATTCTAAGTTTTCAATTGGGATAAGGAAAATCCAGTCCTTTATCTCCCCCTTAATTTCTTTTATGAAATTATCTACCTCTTCTCTTATTTTACTTTTTCTTTCTTTATCAGATTTTTCCTTTAAAACTTTGGATATTACTTTTTTTAATGAGTCTTCTATATCTTTTCTTTGAAAATTATTTTTTATTTCAATTGACGAGAGAATTACATCAATAATTTTTTGAAATTCTTTATATTCCTCTCCTGAAAGAAAGACAGAAATTCCTTCTTTATTCCACCAAGAATAAGATTCAAGTTCTTCTGGTTTATTAGATAAAGATTTAGATGAGCAAATAAATTCTAATCCTTTAATTATCTTTGTTTTATCCATAATTCCTTAAAGAGATTATTTTATTTAAACTTTTATTCTAATTCTTTTGCGACTTTTTCGCCTTCTTTTGTCCTTCTATAAATTCTTCCTGTTCTTTCTTCTGGATTTACAACTTCAACCAATTTTTTGTCTTTCAATTCAGACAAAGCACGAGAAACAAGATTAAAATAAGTATTGCTGTTGTTTTTGTAAACCTTCATTACCAATTCAGACGGCATCATCGGTTTATCTAAATTCATAAAGATTTCTTTACGATTTTTTCCTCTTTTTATGAAACCTATCTCTTTTAGCAATTCCATAGCAATTTATATACAATTTGGCTTAAGAAACAAATTCAACAATCTATTAGCAAATTATGAGCGAAAAAGAAAGGTTTTTAAAGAAGTTACTGCACATTATTTTATCATGGTAAAAGAAAATCACACTTATCAAATTATTTCTGTTATTCTATTGGTTGTAGTTATCGCTTTTGTAGGATTATATTTTACTAAAACTACTGATTGCCCAGAAGTTGAAGAAAAAGCATTATTAGATGCTCAAATTTTTGATTGGGCAGAAAACTTAGATAATCCTAATGAAATGTTTTTTGATTATTGGATTTACAACTATGGAAATGTTGAAGCAAAAAACGTTCAAGTAAGGTGTGATTTATGGAATGAAGAAGGAACAAGTATTGTTGCAACAGCAAGAGAAAATTATGGAAATCTTGCATCATTATCTGCTGACTTTGGAGAAATTATTACAGAAGATAAAGCAAATAGTTATAGTTTATACATTCCTCTTTGCTATGTAGAAAGTTGTGATAATTGTGAGATTTTATATAAAAAAATTCCCGATTTAGTTAAAAGTTTTGAGGGATAAAGATGTTTTTTATATTTGGATGGGGGCATAGAAATATTAAAAATTTTGGTCAAACTCTTGTTCAAAAGTGCCATGTTTGTTCCCATATTTCTCATTTTTCTCTTGTGAGAACAAGGGATTGGTTTACTTTATTTTTTATTCCAATCTTTCCTTATGAAACAAAATATTATTTGGAATGTCCTGTTTGTAGAAATGCTTTTGAGTTAGAAGACGAGGGAAATATAGAAAAATTAAAAGAAATTGCTGAGCTTATAGAAAAATTTGACAATAAAGAAGTAACAAAAAAAGAACTAAATAAACAATACAAAATTTTAGTTAAAGGATTAGAAAAAGAAGAAAAGAGAGAGGACGAAGGAGATGACTAAGGAAATTGTTCATTGCCCTTATTGTAAAGAGGATGTCGTCTTAGCTAGGAGTAATTGGGGATGGTTTAGAATATTTTTATATGGATTACACATTTATCCATTGTATAAAAGGAAGGATAAATGTTCAATTTGTGGTAAGAAAATTAAGGATTAAGATTTTAAGAAAATACTTAAAGCCTAAAAACCTGCAAAAATTATGGGAATTGAAAATATAATTGATGAAGATAAATCAAGATTTTTGGTAACTCTTTATTATTTAGTAATGTTTATCGGTTCTATTTTAATAATCACTTATTTTTACAAAGTTTTTTCTTGGTGGCTAACTCTAATCTTTTTTATTTTAGGAATTTTACATCTTTATTTTTTGCTCCAATTACTAAACCAAATAAAAACAAAATATCAAATAAAAGACAATCTTTTGGCTCAAAGTAGAACAAATTTGGAATTACAAAATGTAAAGTTAATTAAAGAATTAGATTACAAAATTAATGAACAAGAACTAACAAACTCATTAAGAAGATTGATTGGCAAAAAGCCTATTTTTCCAAAAGAAAGAGAAGAAAAGTTAAGAGAAGAATATAAGGATTTCAAAAATAAAAGAAAGGAACAAAAGAAGAAAGATAAATTGGAAAAATCTAAAGAGAAAAAACTTCTTTTAGAAAAAGAAGCAAGAAAGTGATTGCTTACCAAAGATAAGATAAACAATAGAAAATCTTCAGTTAATCAAAATCCAAAGTCCATATTCTCTTGCTACAAGAGCTAACTTTTTTCGTTACAGGTTTCTTTTTGTCTTTAAGGTTAAATTTTCTTGTATAATTTCTAAAAGCATTACACTCATCTTTAATATAACCTTCTTCTTTTAAATGATCTAATCTTGGTTTTATTGATGAATCACTTAAACAAACCCTCTTAGCAATTTGACTTCCAGACAAACCCCTCTCAACTTTCCTAAGATTTCTTAAAATCTCTTTATCTGTTCCATCTAAAGAAGTTTTTTTTCGTTTTGTAGTCATTTTTCTATCTCCAGTCTAATTTTTTTCGTTTTAATATCAACAAACCAACGTATTTTTTTATCATTAGTTATGTCAAGTTCTTTGGCTATCTCTTTAGGTATTCTTGTTACGAGAGTTTTACCGTCACTACTTATTTTAGTTATTTTTTCTATGTCTGCATTTATCTTAAGTAATTCATCTAATTCTTCTTTCCCCACCATACCTGTCTTAGGAAAATGTACTATTTAAACATACCGTTCTATTTTCTGATTTAAATAATAAATTGTACAATATATAAGTTGTACACAATCAGAATATAGAAAGATTTAAATAGTTTGGATATTCTATTATTGTACACTAAACTTAAACAATATGTTTATGGGTGGTTTGAGGAGTATTTATGGCTCTGCTTCTCAAGAAGAGTATTATGGGCTATGCTCTTCGGGGGAGAAATGGTATGGGCTTTCTCCCCAACTTTAAACAAGGAGAAAAACAAAATGACAGATGAAAAAGAAATTCAAACCAATCTAACTAAAATAGATAAGACTAATTGGAGATTATACAATCTTTCAAAGATGGAAGAGAAACGGCTGTTTTATGATCTTCTTTACGAACTTGCTCAGATAATTCCAGAAACAGAAACAAAGAACGGAAGACCTCCTGTACCAATAAAGGATTTATTTTTTTCATTAGGATTAAAATTATATTCTAATTATTC
>MFWP01000009.1:0-147 GCA_001786415.1 Candidatus Pacearchaeota archaeon RBG_19FT_COMBO_34_9 | reverse complement strand
TGATTTATTAAAAAAACTTTTAATTATCTCTGCTTTACCTTTGAAACTTTTAGAAGATAACTTTAGTATGGATGCAAGTGGATTCGGTTCCTATGGAACAGAATCTTGGAGAAGAGTAAAATATGGAGATAAATATAATAAACAAAG
>MFWP01000008.1:5998-10027 GCA_001786415.1 Candidatus Pacearchaeota archaeon RBG_19FT_COMBO_34_9 | reverse complement strand
AGATGAATACATCTTCGCCTGTCTTTACAGCAGTCATATTTCTTCCGACTTCGTCAAATCCGCCAATTGTATAAATTTCCATCTTTTTGTGCTATAATAAATAAAGAATAGTTTAAAAATTCTTTCAGATTAAGATTATTATGAGTCAAAACTTACTTTTGAATTTGGAAATTTTTAACTCATTCGCTAAACAGAGGTTTATCAAATGAAAGCACTTAAGCCAAGCATGAAAGAAAACAAGAGATATTTACTGGTTGAGGGAAAGGAATTAAGAAAAAATATTGAAAAAGCTGTCCTTGATTTTATAGGAGTTCTTGGCATGTCAAAAACAGGGCTGGAGTTTATTAAGGATAACAGGGATTCTGCAATAATATCCGTGAACCGGGAGATGGTTGATTCTGTCCGTGCAGCGCTTTGTGTATGGTCCCAAAAGATGGAAGTGAAAAAAGTAAGCGGGACTTTGAAAGGGCTTGGAAAAAGTTTTTAAACCATTATTTCCTGTAAAATTTGAAGAGAAAAGGAAATTAAAATTAGATTATTAGTTTCTCTATATTAAGATGGATATACCATTAGATATACAACATCAAGCGATGGGTTATGACAGAACCGCAACAATGTTCTCGCCACAGGGCCATTTGCTTCAGGTAGAATATGCTGAAAAAACAGTCAGACTTGGAAGTTCAAGCATAGGCATGACCTGTTCTGACGGAGTGTTTATAATTGCAGATTTAAGAACAGAGGATAAATTGATTGTTCCGAAATCAGCAAACAAAATTTACGAAATTGATTCTCATATAATCTCAAGCGTAGCTGGAATTGTCTCTGACGCAAGAGTTTTGATTGAAAGAGCTCAGGTTTTAGCTCAGCAGAACAGAGTTACTTACGACACTCCTATTGAGCCTGAATTAATAATCAAGGATTTGTCAAATCTGAAACAGCAATTCACACAATATGGGGGCGCAAGACCCTTTGGTGTTTCACTTATGGTTGCTGGAATCAACAATAAAAAGCCTGAAATTTATACAAGTGATGTCACAGGAAATTATCTTGGCTATACTGCAAATGCAATCGGCGAAAATGATGACAAGATAAGAGAAAGATTAAGGGAAAGATATAATTCAAGTTTAACAATAAAAAATGGAATAAAACTTGCACTTGATATTCTGAAAGAACTTGAAGACAAAAAGTTCAACATAAACAGATTTGAGTTATGTTATATAACCAACGACGGAGAATTAAAGAGGCTTTACGGAAAAGATTTGGAGGAATTCACAAAATAAAATGACACAGACAATCGCAAGAATAAAAGCAAAGGGAAAACCTTTTGAAATTATGGTTGATTTGGATAATGCACTTAAATTCAAGAAAGGAGCATCTTCATGGATAGAGGCAGAAGGAGACAGAATTTTCAGCGATATAAAAAAAGGATTTGCTGCTTCTGAAAAAGACCTGAATGAAGCTTTCGGAACAACAGATGTTTCTGAAATTGCAAAAAAAATAGTCAAAGACGGCGAAGTTCTGGTGACACAGGAACACAGAGATGAAGAAAGAGAAAATAAAATCAAGCAGGTAGTTGATATTCTTTCAAGAAACACAATTAACCCGCAGACAGGAAACCCGCATACTCCTGACAGGATAAAAAAGGCACTTGAAGAAGCGCATGTCAATATAAAAAATACGCCTATAGACAGCCAGATAAAAGAGATTATGGAAGAAATAAGCAAGATTCTTCCTATAAAAATTGAAACAAAAAGAATAAAAGTAACAATTCCCGCAATTCATACAGGGAAAGCTTACAGCATAATCAGCCAATACAAGGAAGAGGAAAACTGGCTTAATGACGGAAGTTTGGAAGCAACAGTAAGCATTCCTGCAGGAATAATCATGGATTTTTATGATAAATTAAATTCAGCGACACATGGAAGTGTTTTGACACAGGAGATAAAAGAATGACTGACAGAAAAGTTGTAATACCAGGAGAAGTAATATTTGAAGGCGATGATTATTTGCCAGGAGAAGGGACAGAAAAGAGAGGAAAAGAAATTGTTGCAGTCAGATTCGGGCTTGCAGAAGAATCAAAGAACCTTGTAAAAGTAATTCCTTTGTCAGGAGTTTATATTCCAAGAAGAGGAAATGTAGTAATAGGAAAAGTTGAGAATGTAACTTTTAACGGATGGGTTATAGATATTAATACAGCAGAAGGAGCATTTCTTTCTTTAATGGAAGTGCCAAGATATGTCAACAAAGATGAGTTAAGAGAAGTCATGGATATCGGAGACATGGTTGTTGCAAAAATATATTCAATAAACAAGAGAGGAATAGATTTGACTGTCAAATTAAAAGGACTTGGAAAATTAGAGGCAGGATTAATAATAAGCATAAATTCAAATAAAGTTCCAAGAGTTATAGGCAGAGAAGGAAGCATGATATCTTTGATAAAAGATGAAACTAACTGCAGAATAACTGTAGGGCAAAATGGATTAATATGGATAAGCGGAAATAAAGTAGAAGACGAATTATTTGCAAAGAAAGCAATTTTATATGTTACTGAAAATTCCTCTTCATCAGGATTAACTGATGAAATGAAAAAATGGTTTGAAGAAAACAAGGAGAAGAAAAAATGACAGCAAAAAAATCAGAAAATTTTGAACGCCCTGACGGAAGAAAGCCGAATGAACTCAGAAAGATAACTGCAAAAGTTGGAATAGTCCCAAATGCAGACGGAAGCGCAATGTTCGGGTTTGGAGACACAATTGCAATCGCTGCTGTTTACGGACCAAAGAAAATGCATCCCCAGCATGCACAGGACCCTGAAAGAGGAACATTAAGATGCAATTACAACATGCTTAGTTTTTCTGTTACAGAAAGAATAAGACCAGGACCAAGCAGAAGAAGCACAGAAATAAGCAAGATAACAGAATGGGCTTTGAAGCCTATTGTAATGATTGATGATTTTGCAGGAAATGTAGTAGATGTTCACATAAACATACTGCAGGCAAATGCTTCAACAAGATGCGCAGGAATAAATGCTGCTGCAATGGCTTTGGCTCATGCAGGAATACCAATGAAAAATCTTGTGACAAGCGTTTCAATCGGAAAACTCGACAAAAACCTTGTAGTTGATTTGATAAAGGAAGAAGAGGACTGGGAAGAAGGAGAAGGGGCAACAGATATTCCAATAACATTAACCGGCGACGGGAAAATAAGTCATATTCAGCTTGACGGAAAGATAACAAAAAAGCAATTAATTGAGGCAGTTGAACTTGCAAAAGAGGCAGGAAAAGAAATTTATGCTGCACAAAAAAAAGCTCTGAAAGAAGCAGGAGAGGATAAAAAATGACTGAACAGGAAATTCAGCACAACCTAAAGGTTGTAAACAAATACAAAACAGGAGATTTTGCATAATGATAGAAACATCAAGATTAACAGAAGAGAGAATTAAGGAATACTTAAACGAAGGAAAAAGATTTGACGAAAGAAAACTCGATGAATTCAGGGAAATAACAATTGAGACAGGAATTTCAAAAAATGCAGAAGGAAGTGCAAGAGTAAAAATCGGAAAGACAGAAGTTTTAGTAGGAATAAAAATGGATGTTGCTGCGCCATATCCGGATTCACAGGACAAGGGAAATTTAATGGTTACAGCAGAATTGCTTCCATTAAGCTCTCCAAGATTTGAATCAGGACCCCCCTCATTTAATGCAATAGAACTGGCAAGGGTAATTGACAGAGGAGTAAGAGAAAGCAAATTCATTGAAATGGAAAAATTATGCATAAAAGAAGGAGAAAAAGTCTGGAATGTCATGATAGATATTTATTCTATAAATGATGACGGAAATCTCTTTGATGCTGCAGGAATAGGAGCAATTGCTGCCCTGAAAACAGCAAAAATTCCAAAATATGACGAAGAAAAAGAAAAAGTTTTATTCGGCGAATGGACAAAAAACGAGATTCCGCTTTCAAAAGAAATTCCGATTTCATTAACAGTGCATAAAGTCGGAAATAATTTTATTGTTGACCCGACAAAAG
>MFWP01000008.1:4074-5985 GCA_001786415.1 Candidatus Pacearchaeota archaeon RBG_19FT_COMBO_34_9 | reverse complement strand
CAGTTGTGACGGAGTGATACATTCAATGCAAAAAGGGAACAGCAAGGAATTAGGCGTTGATGAATTCCATAAAATCCTTGATTTAATTGAAAAGACAGAAAGAGAAATATTTAAGAAAATAGAAAAACATTTGAAATAAGATGATGCAAAATTTTACCAAATATGAGATGGCAAGAATTCTCGGAGCAAGGGCTCTGCAGATTTCAATGAATGCTCCTTTATTAATAAAAATAGAGAAAGAAGATCTGGAAAAAATAAATTATGATGCACTGAAAATAGCAGAAGTAGAGCTTAATTCTGACATTCTTCCGATTTCAATCAAGAGGTCTTTCCCGACAAAGAGAGAAGAGAAACTCAGAAGAGTTAGGGAAAGAAAAATTTCTGACCAGGGCATTGAAGACAAGGAAATAAAAGAAGAATCAGCTATTGTTGAAAGTGGAGAGATAATGGAGCTTGCAACTCCTGAAGATGAAGCTGGCGGAACAGAAGAAGCAGAAAGTGAAGCAGAATAGTTCTATATTTATTATTAATAAGTGACAACAATAGAAAGATTTATAAATATCCAAAAATAGGAAAAGATATGAAGAATAAACCAACAATATATGAAGGAACTTTGGAGATACTGGGCAGAAGATCTTATCCTATCCAGGCATTTAATTCAAAGAAACCAACCCCAAGCACACAAATTAAAGTAGGAGATTATGCAACAGAAATTTTCAGAAATATTCCTCAAGTATATAATGGAAGAAGAGTTATTTTAAAGGAATGCCAAAGAGACAATAAGAATGGCGGAATAATCAAAGATGTTTTATTTATAGAAGGGAATATTCTTCCACTATCTTCAAAAAGAAAATACAGAGATAACAAGGCTATTGTTTAATTTCATTAACTTTTTATATAACAGATTTCTTTTTAATTTATGGTTGTAATAAAAGCGGTGTCTGCAAAGAGCATTCTTGATTCCCGCAAAGAAAAGACTATTCTTGTTTCAATAAAGACAAATGCAGGAGATTTCAGTGCAAGTTCTCCAAGCGGAAAATCAACAGGGAAATATGAAGCAAAGCCTTACAAAAAAAATATTGAAGAGGATATAAAGAAGATAAAACAGCTCAGCGAATATTTCTCAGAGGAACTGATAGAAAAATTTGACGATTTAAAAAAAATTGAGGATATTGCTGACAGGCAGGTCGGAGCAAACACAATTATTGCATTTGAATCTGCAATATTAAAAGCACTTGCCAAAGAGCAAAAAAAGGAAATCTGGGAATTAATGCCAAGAACTTCCAATGCAAAAAAATTTCCAAGACTTGTAGGAAATTGCATCGGAGGAGGAAAGCATTCTTCTATAGAAAAAAAGCCTGATTTTCAGGAATTTCTTTTAATCCCGGAGATAAAAAATACTGAGAAGGCATCTGAAATCAGCAAAAAAATGAAAAAAGAGGTTAAAGAAATTCTTTCAAAGGAAGACAAAAAATTTAACCAAGAGAAAAATGATGAGGATGCGTGGATGACTTCATTAAATGAAAAAGAAGTCCTGGAAATTCTGAAAAGGACAAAATTGCCTCTCGGAGTTGATATTGCCGCATCTGGTTTTTACAAAAGAAAGAAATACAATTACCATAACCCTATATTAAAGAGGGATATAGAAGAGCAATTTGGATATATCAGCAACCTGATAAAAAATTTCAATTTATTCTATATAGAAGACCCCTTTGAGGAAAATGACTTTGAGAATTTCGCAAAATTGCTGGAAAAATTCCCTGACAGATTAATTGTAGGGGATGATTTGACCACGACAAACTCTGAAAGGCTCAAAAAGGCAATAAAGATGAAAAGCATAAATGCTATAATTGTAAAGCCGAACCAGATTGGCTCGCTGATTGAAGTAAATGAAGTCTGTAAATTAGCAAA
>MFWP01000008.1:3816-4045 GCA_001786415.1 Candidatus Pacearchaeota archaeon RBG_19FT_COMBO_34_9 | reverse complement strand
ACAGGAGCGGGGAAACAGAAGAAAGCATATTAGCTGATTTGGCATTTGGATTTCAGGCTGATTTTTTAAAATGCGGGGTAACAGGCAGCGAAAGAATTTCAAAGATAAATAGATTGATTGAGATTGAGAAAGAGATAAAATAGCCATATAGCAATCTTTTTAAATTAAATTTCATCTGAATTCTTATGACAGACATTATTGAAGAGATAAAAGAGGGCCTGGAAAACGG
>MFWP01000008.1:0-3799 GCA_001786415.1 Candidatus Pacearchaeota archaeon RBG_19FT_COMBO_34_9 | reverse complement strand
ATAGGAAAAAAGAAAGGTAAAAAATTAAAGGAAGAAAATCCAGAAGACAAGGAACTTGAAAAAAAAGCTGAAGCAGAATCCACTGTAAATGAGAAAGAACTTGAGCAGAAAAAGAAGAAAATTCTGGAAAAGGCAAAGAAACTTGCGGAAAAAATTTCTGAAGAAGGCATAAGCACAGAAGAGCTAAAGGAAAAAGTCAAGGTAAAAAAAAGGACAGATATGCTTGTTCCTCTTGAGGAATATGTAAAAACAGGCATTTATCTTGGAACAAGGGTTGTTACCCCAAGCATGAAGCCATTTGTCTACAGAAGAAGAGCAGACGGACTTGCTATATTCAATACAGACATAATTGACGAGAAACTAGTGGAAGGAATAGAATATATGTCAAAATTCGCGCCTGAAGATATAATACTTGTATGCAAGAGAGAAGCAGGATGGAGAACAGCAGAGATGCTTTCAAGACTTACAGGAATAAGAGTCTTTACAAAAAAATATCCTGCAGGAATCCTGACAAATACAGCACTGCCTGATTTTTTCGAGAATGAACTTACAATAATCTGCGATTCGTGGCTTGACAGGAATGCATTCCAGGATACAATGAATGTAAGAAGAAAAGTCCTGATGGTTTGCGACACAAATAATTTCTCACAGGGAGCAGACAAGATAATTATTGGAAATAATAAAAGTGCAAAAAGCCTTGGCATGATTTTTTATCTTCTTGCAAGAGGATACTGCAAGGCAAGAGGAATTGAAGCAGAGATTCCTGACCTTGACTGGTGGACAAGCGAGGAAGACGAGGAAATCATGGAAAAGGCAGAGAAAGTTGATGCGAAGTGGGGAGTTTAAGATTTCTGCACTAACGTGCAATTAGTATAATCTGTTAATTGTAAAGAACCATTAAATTTTTGTTCAACTGATGATAGTTTAAAAAAAGTCTTCTCTTGCAGTAGATGAAATATATCTTTGAATTGGAAATTTTATAGAAGTGATAAAAATTTTATGGGAGTTGGGCGGGCTAGTTATTTTTTCTGGGGCCTTTCTGCTCGCGCCCGCAAAATTGCTTTTAATTATTTGCTCGCATTTTGCAAACGCTCGACTCTTGCACCGCATTCATCACAGAATTTCTGGCAATCATCCATTATTTTTCCGCATTTGGTGCATCTTACAATTATCTGCTTTGATTCAATCACCGGTTTATAACCAGGGCGTCCTGAAATTAATTTTCCAAAAGCGCTTGCGAAAGAAGCATCACTCTGAATCTCATTCATCCTTTTTTGAATACCACCTGCGTCCATAATTTATAAAAGAAAATTTGATTTTTAAATATTTTTATTGATTAAATTTTGAAGAACAGCCAGCCTTTTTTATTCCCGTAAGAAGTTTTTATCAGAGCATATTTTCCTTTCAGTTTTTTTCCGTGAAGTTCTGCAATTATTTTCTTTGGATTTTTATCAAGCAGATTATATTTTCCTTTGTCCCAGATAATCATTTTTCCTGCGCCATAATTTCCCTCTGGAATTATTCCGTGAAAATTTGCATAAGCAAGAGGATGGTCCTCAACCTGAATTGCGAGCCGCTTGATATTTTTTGTGATTGGGGGGATTTTTGGAACTGCCCAGCTTTTCAGAACTCCGTCCATTTCAAGGCGCAAATCCCAGTGCAAATGTGACGCGTGATGCTCATGCACGACGAAGATTAATTTTTTTCCTGAAGATTTTTTTATCGTCGCTGATGGCTCTGGTGTTTTTGCAAACTTCCTCTTTTTTTTGTATGCTTTAAGAGACATAAAATAGAATATACTCGAATATATATAAACATTTAAGAATATATTACTTATAAAAAAAATATGAAAAAGAATCTTAAATCAGCAGTACTTTCTGTTATTAATGGAAGCAACAAATTTCCAAAAAAATTAACAGCAGAAATATTATTCCCGCGTTCAGACCCCACTTCGGATTCCAGAAAAGCACATTTTCCAGGAGAGATAAGAATAGTTCATTATTATTTTGAAGAAAAAGGAACTGTATACTGCGGATGGCTGGGGTTTGGAAAAGATTGGGAATTAATAGACATTGATGAAAGACTTCCAAAAAAGCAAGAGAGATATTTTTCCCAGAATAAAAATCCTATTTTCCCCTCGGTAAAATAATTCTCAGAAACATTTATAAATCTGTTTTTTCTGAAGAACTTGTAATTAGAATGAGTACTTTAAGTTATACAATTGTTAAAAAATTAAAGTATGATGTATGTAGAAGTAGTCATTTTAGTTGTAGTTCTGATAATCGATAGTCAAAGCCAATAGTTTAGGAATTTGTGTGAAGTGTTCTCTGTCTTACTAAAAGAGAATGCGTAATTGATTTTCTTCAGATAAATTTAATTTGTCGACGGAAAATATGATATTATTTAAATCTAGTTGATCCTGCTAGCGGCTGCGGCTCTCTGGTTTGCACTTAGACATGCAAGTCTTTCGCGAGAAGGCGAACTGCTCAGTAACACGTAGCTAACCTGCCCTTAAGTCAAGGATAACCTCGGGAAACTGAGGATAATACTTGATACCGGTGAAACCCTGGAATGAATTCACCATTAAACTCGAGCTTAAGGATGGGGCTGCGGCGGATTAGGTAGTTGGCGGGGTAATAGCCCACCAAGCCTGTGATCCGTAAGGGCTCTTAGCGGAGAGGCCCTGAGAGGGAATCTGAGATACTATTCCCAGCCCTACGGGGTGCAGCAGGTAGGAATCTTTTGCAATGCGCGCAAGCGTGACAAAGCGAGCCAGAGTGCTTTTCATTTGAAAAGCTTTTGCTAAATGTAAAAAGTTTGGCGAATAAGGACTGGGTAAGACGAGTGCCAGCCGCCGCGGTAATACTCGCGGTCCAAGTCGCAGCCATCATTATTGGGTCTAAAACATCCGTAGCTTGCTTAATAAGTTCCTTGTGAAATCTTATATCTTAAGTATAAGGCGTGCGGGGAATACTGTTTAGCTAGAGACTGGAAGACGCAAGAAGTATGTTCAAAGTAGCGGTAAAATGTGTTAATCTTGAGCAGACTAATAACAGCGAAGGCATCTTGCGAGGACAGTTCTGACAGTAAAGGATGAAGGCTAGGGGCGCAAAGTGGATTAGATACCCATGTAGTCCTAGCAGTAAACACTGCGCACTAAACATTAGTACCTCTTCGGGAGGTATTGGTGCTGAAGGGAAGCCGAAGAGTGCGCTACCTGGGAAGTATAGCCGCAAGGCCGAAACTTAAAGGAATTGGCGGGGAGACACTACAACAGGTGACGCGTGCGGTTCAATTAGATTCTACACCGTGAACCTCACCAGGATCGACAGCAGAATGAAGGTCAGTCTGAAGGGCTTACCTGACACGCTGAGAGGAGTTGCATGGCCGACGTCAGCCTGTGCTGTGAAGTGACCTGTTAAATCAGGTAACAGGCAAGACCCACATGTATATTTACCAAGTGTACAATATGCAGATTGCCCCAGTAATAGGGATGAAAGTGTGGGCTACGTTAGGTGAGTACAGCCTAAATACCCTGGGCGACACGCGCGCGTCAATGGCAGACACAGTGAGATGCGACACCGAAAGGTGAAGCCAATCCCATAAAATCTGTCTCAGTTCAGATTGAGGTTTGTAACCCAACCTCATGACGTTGGAATCTGTAGTAATCGTTTGTTAGCAGCGAACGGTGAATATGTCCCTGTCTCTTGCACACACTGCCCGTCAAACCAACCGAGTTATGTTATGATGAAACGTTTCGATGGAGAATCTTAGTATGACAAGGTAGGTTAAGTCGTCA
>MFWP01000007.1:37114-37792 GCA_001786415.1 Candidatus Pacearchaeota archaeon RBG_19FT_COMBO_34_9 | reverse complement strand
CTTTCTGTTCTTTCCTTCGCGTATTTTACCAGATTCTTTTTTACTCTTTCAATAACTTCTTCGGGCTTTAAAGCGACGAACTTGATTGGCTTTCCGAGTTTCATCAGGATAAATCCTTTTTTTTCCAGGCTTTCAAGAATATCATATGTCCTGCTTCTCGGAACATCAGAAATACTGCTCAATTCTCCTGCAGTGCTTGTTCCTCTTGAAAGCAAAGCAGCCCAGACTTTAACCTCATAAAGATTCAAATCAAAAATCTTTCTTAATCTGCTCAAAAATTCATCCTTAACTATCATTTTTTTTATTTAGCAATTTTTCTTTTTAAAGATTGTTATGATAAAAGAGTAAATTATTTGTTTCATTCACCAGTAATTATTTTTTTATAATGGCGATTCTTCCTCTTTTATCTTTAATTTTGAACTCAATATTCTTTTTAAATCTTTCCTTACCAGTTGTAACATTTTCAGGAAAAAATTCTAATTTTTTGGAATTTGTCCTTTCCATAATAAATTTTTTCCATTTATCCAGAATATTTTTCAATTCCTCGTCGCAGAAAATGAAAAGTTCAATTTCATTCTCTTTTTTCAGCCCGAGTTCTTTTCTGAATGCCTGCACGGCTCTTGACATTTCCCTTGCATATCCTTCTGCTTCAAGTTCATGGGTCTGTTCTGTGTCTAA
>MFWP01000007.1:32304-37075 GCA_001786415.1 Candidatus Pacearchaeota archaeon RBG_19FT_COMBO_34_9 | reverse complement strand
ATTGACTTTTTTTACATTCAGCTGTTTTGCAATTATTTCCTGCAAATCTTTTTTTATCTGCATATTGCATTCCACATCAATTTTTGATAAAGGCCATCTTAATCCTATTCCTGCTTTATCCCTTTCAGATAATCCCATTTCAGTTATTTTCATGCTGTTTTCAAATTCTTTTTCAAGTTTTTTGTCAATTAATTTTTTGTCTGGTTTTGGCCAGCTGCATAAATGCACGCTTTCCTCTTTCACAATTCTTTTTTCCTTTAAACTTTGCCAGACTTTTTCTGTAACAAAAGGAATTATCGGAGCAGCTAATTTTAATAAATCAGTATAAACTTTTTCAAGGGTAAATTTTGCAGATTCATCATTTTCAGATAATCTTTCCCTTATCATCTGTATATATCCTCTGCTGAAATCATTCAGCCAGAAATTCTGGAGAGCTCTTGTTGCAAGATGAACATGAAGATTCTCAATTTCTTCTGTGACTGTTTTTATTAATGAATTGAATTTGCTTAATATCCATTTGTCTTCAATGCTGATTTTGTTTTTCTTTCTTGGCTTGTCCAGAAGCCTGCTTATATTGTAAAAAATATTAAGGGTATTTGTCGGTTCTTTTACCACATTAAAACCAAATCTTAATTCCTGCGAGGGGTCCTGAAGGCAGTATAATAATCTCATTGAATCAGCGCCGATTTTTTCAACAGCCTCGTCAAACCATATTGCATTTCCTTTGCTTTTGTGCATTTCCTCTCCCTTTTCATCTTTCAGAGTTTCATATCCAAAGAGTGATTTGTAAGGAGCTTTTCCTGTAAGAGCAACACTAGCCCACATAAGAGCATTAAACCATCCTCTTGACTGTCCTGGCATATTTTCTGAAATTAAATCAGCAGGAAACCATTTTTTCCAGTATGTTCTGTCAGTCAGATAATTTAAAGTTGAGAAAGGGACAATTCCTGCATCAAGCCAGGCATCTCCGACATCTTTTATTCTTTCTGCCTCTTTTCCGCATTTTTTGCATTTTATTTTTATCTCGTCAATCCACGGGCGGTGAATTTCCTTCAGATTATCAACTTTCTTTTTGTCTGTTGCTCTTTCCCTTAATTCTTTTAAACTTCCTGCAACAAAAATTTCCCCGCACTCGCATTCCCAGATTGGAAGAGGCAATCCGTAATATCTTTCTCTTGAGATAAGCCAGTCTCCCATATTCTTGAACCATTCTTCCTGCCTGACTTTTCCGTATTCAGGATACCATCTGACTTTCCTGTTTTCTTCAATTAGTTTTTTTCTTATCTCGTTGCATTTGATATACCATTCTTCAACAAGCCTGAAAACCAGCTCTTCCCCGCATCTCCAGCAATGAGGATATCTGTGTGTATATGGAATTATCTTGTAAGTGAAATCCCTTGTCTCCAAATCATTGATTACTTCCTTGTTGATTTCTGAATATTTTTTCCCTGAAAAATTCCCAAAATCTTTTTTGTAAATTCCTGCTTCATCCAGTGGAGAGATTGAAGGAAGATGAAGTTTTTTTCCAAGTTCATAATCTTCTGTTCCGCAGCCAGGAGCAATATGCACAATTCCTGTTCCTTCTTCTTCAGAAGCCTGTTCCCAAAGCACAACTTTATGTGGAGAATCTTTCTGCTGTGAAAGGTATTGGTAAGGCATCTCATACTTAATTCCTTCAAGTTGTTTTCCTTTTTTCTTTTCAATTACATTATATTCTCCTATCAGTTCATTTAACCTTTTTTCAGCAAGCCAGTAATATTTTCCTTCCTGTTCAACCTTAACATAATCTATTTTTTCATTTACTGCTATTGCAACATTTGCAGGAACTGTCCACGGAGTTGTTGTGAAAATCAGAAAATATTCTTTCTTCCGGCTGTCTTTTCCTGAGATAGACGCAGAAACTTCCTGTTTCTTTTTTCCCTTTATAGGAAATTTCATGAACAATGCAGAATGGGTTACTTCCTTGTATCCTTCTGTAACAATATCATGCTTTGAACTCGCTGTTCCGCATCTCCAGCACCACGGCACAGCATCTTTTCCCTTGTAAAGCCATCTTTTGTCATTATAAGTTTTTATGAGAAACCAGTTATGAAGATTATTATTGTCAGACATTGTATAATAAGAATTTTCCCAATCCATCCACATCCCTAACTGAATTGATTGCTCTGTCTGTATATTTGAAAATTTCTCAACTCTTTTTTTGCATGCATTGACAAAATTTAATATCCCGAATTTTTCAATATCTGCCTTGTTTTTTAATCCGAGATTTTTTTCCTCTTCTCTTTCAACCCAAAGCCCCTGGCAGTCAAATCCGTTCTGATATCTCAGTTCAAATCCGCTCATTGCCCTGAACCTGTGAAAAACATCCTTGTAAGTTCTTCCCCATGCATGATGAACTCCCATGGGGTTATTTGCAGTTATCGGCCCGTCAATAAAGCTGAATCTTTTTTTTCCTTTGTTCTTCTTTCTTAATTTTTCAAATATTTTCTTCTCTTTCCAAAATTTCAATATTTCTTTCTCTTCATTATGATTCATGGTATTATCTTGCGTCAGATGTTTTTAAATTTTATATTCTTATTTTTAAGGATTATTATCTTTTGGTTTCCATTCTGTAAGCTTTCCTGCTTCAATTTCAAGAATATCTGCTTTTCTTAAGCTATGTATTTGTCTTTTTGTCAGGATTGGATAATGTTTCACGCATGTAAGATATTCAGGAATTTCCCAGACATCCTTTTCTGAAGTTATCCAGTTCAGATTATCAAATATTGACAAGTCAACAGGGTCAGAATATCTTCTCAGGTTTTTGCTTCCATTATCATCAAAATATTCATGGAAAAAACTCATGACTAATTCCCTTATGCTGTTATATACAGGCTCCCTGTATCTCAGGACAGCGTGATTTGTCTTGCTTATTGAGCCCCATTTCTTTCCTTTTTGAAAAACGCAGATTACATGGTCAAAATCTTTTTGGTTGGCTTCAAGGTCAACAATAAGAGGCTTCTTTCCCATCATTTTCATAGCAACTGCAGCAAGAAGCGCTCCTTCAATGCAATGCGCCTTATTTTCTTTCAGGACTTTTCTTGGAGACATGCATGTATCCCCGTTTTCTTCAAAATTTATAGGAATCCTGTTCAGGAAATCCTGAATTTTTCTCGGGGTATTTAATTGCTTCAGAATTCCCAATTCCTCTTTATTTAATTCAAACATCAAATTAGGAAGGAAAATTAATTCTTAAAATTTTCCAAAACTTCGCTTTCCATAAAATGAAGTTTTGAAGGGATTATAAAGCAGAAAGGAGCTTCAATTTCTTTATTCTTCAGCTCATCCAAACTTCCGTAAAATATTTTTTTCTCTTTTGTTCCTAATTTTGAACATACAACAATCTTCTCTTTTGCAATTTTTTCAATTCTTTTGATTGCATCTTCAAATTTTAATCCTATATCAACCAGAATTAATGAGTGGGTATTTATTTTTTTGTTTTCTTTAATAACTTCACTAAAACTGTCTGCCTCAAAATTCGGAATTGATGTTATTTTCCCGAACTTGTATAATTGCAGTCCTGTTTCAGCAACTGCATCAAATACTGAGGCGTTGTAAATTATTTCATATTTCACTTTTTGCTTTTTCGCTTCCTGAATTAATGTTATATGCGTCGTTGCTGTCAGAGGAGAGCCATAAACAAGCAGGGCAATATCTTCTTTTTTCGCTTCCTGAACAAGAGCATCACTTTCAGCAAATTCCCTGTCTGCATTTATCATTTGTTTGCCAATAACTTTTTCCAGTTCTTTGACAGAATAAGGAAAATTCACAGTATAATTTTCAAGATAAATCCTTTTGCATCTTTTAATTGCTTCAGTTCCTTCCAGTGAAATCGCTTTCTCATTTAGTCCTAATCCTATAAGATATAGCATGAAATATCAACAAGAAATACTATTTTAAAGGTTATCTTCTCAGGCTTTTGTTAGTCACAATAACAATAAACAAAAAAGTGAATAATAAGGCATCATTTCTGAAAATCAGGGAAATAACTGCCCCTATTAAACCCATGATTACAATAATCCTGAACCATTTCTTTCCTGCTTTTAATTCGTCATTTGTTGCTTTTGCAAGAAGGTTTCCGACAGGAATTCCTAGAAGCAAGACAGCAATTCCTAAAAGAAGTTTTATCATCACCTGCATAATTATAGTTAAGAAATATTGTTTTTATACTTTCAGTTTTTTGGAATTATATATACCCATATATTCCCTCTAAATCATGTACCCCTCTTTCTTTTGGATTGTTTATCCTGATAATTGGTTTTTTATCTTTTTCTAAAATAATCTCTAAATCAGTTTTATATTTTCTTGTTGCCCATATTCTATCAGAATAAGGTAATCTCCCTTCATCATTTTCATTTATTTTAACCTTTTTAATAGTCGTCTTTCCGGTTGTGACTAATTCTAAAAGAGATTTATCAATTACTTTTTTTGGAATTTTACATCTCCATTTAATTGTAGAATCTATAGAAGAAAAGTCTTCTTCCCCATCAAAACCATACTCCCTTAATATTTCAACATAATTTTTTTTAAAAATAAATTTCACATTATTATAATGATAATAACCGCATACTTTACTGTCTTCTTTCATATAATTGCTGCCTTGTTTTAACTCTTTGACCAATTTTTCAAGTTCAATCAGTGCCATGGCTTTTATGTATAATTAAACTTTTTAAGAATTTGTGTATAACAAAATAATAACAAAAATCTATTTTTTACGCAATTTTTGTATTAT
>MFWP01000007.1:31930-32217 GCA_001786415.1 Candidatus Pacearchaeota archaeon RBG_19FT_COMBO_34_9 | reverse complement strand
CTTCTAATCCAAATTTCTGAAGAATTGCCAGATAGGCTTCTTTATCCAACCCTGCAATAAAATTCCATCTTACTCCTTCTTTCTCTGAACGAGCCCATCGCCCCCTTATCTCCCAGTTCCAGTCAACTGCATATTTGGTATACCCATCTCCATCTTTTCTGTTATAATCTATGCTGAATGTCATATCTGTCTGATTTTTACATTATTTATAAAGATTATGTACTAAAAATATCACCACATAAAACTTTAAAATTTTGCTTTTCTATGAAAAATCATGTACAAAAATT
>MFWP01000007.1:27538-31902 GCA_001786415.1 Candidatus Pacearchaeota archaeon RBG_19FT_COMBO_34_9 | reverse complement strand
CCAGTTCGGAAATTTTAATTTTTATCTTATAGATGATGAAGTAATATATACAGAAAATCTTGATTTGGAAAAGATAAGCCATTATGATTTCATAATCTTTGCCTCAAGGCATGCTTCATCAAATCCTGATGTGCATAAAACAATCTCAATTCATGCCCCTGGCAATTTCAGGAAAGCGGATTTTGGCGGGCAAGCCGGAAGAATATGCAAAACTTCTGCAATGTTCCAGAAGCAGCTTTTTGAAAAATTAAAGGAAAACCTGGAAAAATTCCCTATGAAATATGAACTGACTCTTGAATGCACTCATCATGGTCCTTTGATTAACAAGCCGTGCGTTTTTGTGGAAATAGGCCCAACAGAAAAGGAATGGAAAGACAGAAAAGCATCTTTTGTTGTGGCAAAGGCAATTTCAGAAATAATAAATGATTTCAAGGAAAATCCGTACAATGAGATTGCAATAGGAATTGGCGGTTCGCATTATTGCCCGGGTTTTAACAGAATACAGATGAATTCAAACATTGCTCTTTCCCATATTATTCCAAATTATGTTTTCCCTTTGACAGAGGAAATGATTCAGGAAGCAATTGCAGGAACAGAGGAGGATATTGATTTGTTCCTTCTTGACTGGAAAGGGCTGGGAAATGAAGAGCAAAGAAAACAAACCCTGGATGTCCTAAATAAATTTTATATCCAGAAAAAAAAGATAAGCGAGGTTGGGAAATAAATCTAACATGAAAGCTTTATCTCTAAAACAGCCGTTTGCAGAATTAATTCTTCAGGGCAAAAAGAAAATTGAGCTTAGAAAATGGAATACTGGATTCAGGGGCGAGTTTCTTATTCATGCTTCAAAAATTCCTAATGAAAAGGCAATGAAAGAATTTGGTTTTGACAAGCTTCCATGCGGATTTATTGTAGGAAAAGCAAATCTTGTTTCTGTTAAAAAATACAAAAATGAAGAAGAGCACAGAAAAGACAAGGATAAGCATCTTGCTTCTTCTTTATGGGGGGATTATGGATTTATTCTGGAGAATGCAGAGAGAATCAGCCCGATTCCTGCAAGAGGCAGTCTGGGTTTTTGGGATTTTAATCTTAAGAAATAATTACTTTTATATATTATATTGGACTATATAATCAATGGATAAAAAATTTGGTGATAAGCTTTCTGCGCTTGACCCGAGATTCAGGAAAAAGATACAGGACTTGTTTGAATCAATGAACGAATCTGTTTCAATGCTTTATGAGGTAGCAACTCATGATGAAAAAACAGGATTGTACAACAACAAATTTTTTGAAACACTTCTTGATATGGAAATTGAAAAGGCAAAAAGAGGAAAGCAGAAACTTTCCCTTATCATTATAGACATAGATTTTTTCAAGAAAATAAATGATACTTACGGGCATATGAAGGCAGATGAACTGCTGAAAACTCTTGCAGATGTGACAACAAAAAATGCAAGAAAATCAGACATTGTTGCAAGATTTGGCGGAGAGGAGTTTATTATTTTGCTTCCTGAAACAGGCTTGGAAAAAGCCAAAAGATTTTCATCAAAGCTCAGGAATCTTATCCATTCTGACAAAATTCTGAAAAAACATAAAGTAACTGTAAGCGGAGGCATAACCCAGTTCAGGAATAAAGACTCTGACAACAAGAAAAAATTCAAGGAAAGAGCAGACAAGGCGCTGTATGAGGCAAAGGAAAATGGCAGGGATAATTTTGTTGCAGTGAGATAATTTTTATAATAATAACCTTTAAATTCTCATTAAAATCTATATTTATATTAGTTAAGCCCACGTCGCATAGGCTCAAATCAGGAAAATTTGGCTAAATGCCCGCGGGTCTAATGCCCACGTCGCATAGTGGTATTGCAGCGGATTGCTAATAAAGCGACTTCCCTTCGGGTTGAGGTCCACCTCGCTTCGGCGAATAAAGGTTTTGTCTTTCCCCATGCCGGTTTAGGCCAGCTTCGGGTTGAGAGACATTGCAGTTCTTTATGAACAGCAAATATCCGCGCCCTTCGGGGCTCGCAGGTTCGATTCCTGCCGTGGGCGTATTCTTTAAAAACCCAATTAACATATAATAACATGGCAAAAAACACAAAAAGAATATTGGTGGCGGTTGTTTCAGCAGCGGTTGGAGGAGTTCTTGGCTCATATATTGGGGGGTTGATTAATCCAGAAGTGTGGGCAAGAGTTCTTGGAGCTTTTGTCGGGGCTGTTGCTTTAGGTACAATAATTCCAATGTTGCTTTTCAAGAAGAAGAAATAAATATTTTTTATTTAAGCCGGGCGTTTTGTATCTTTTAAAAAATACATTCCCCCTCTGTTCTTTCTAAGAAAATTTATATACTAATTTTAATTAAACAGATAAATAAAAAAGAGGGAAAAATGGATAAAACTTTGAAGTTGCTGGCTTTGTCGGATCTTTTTATAGTCAGCGGATTCGGCTTGATTAGTCCTATCTTTGGTATTTTCATAAAAGATAATCTTATTGGAGGAAGTATATTCTTCGCAGGTTTGGCAACTACAATTTTTTTGATAACCCGTGCAATATTGCAAATAGTTCTCTCTTACAAATTCCAGCCTAGAGACAGGATATGGCTTTTAAGATTAGGAACAGTAATGATAGCCCTTACTCCTTTTGCTTATATTTTCTCAACAAAAGTTGGGCATATACTTATAGCGCAGTTTATCTATGCTGTTGGAGCAAGTTGTGCTTATCCTGCATGGTATAGCTTGTTTAATTCTCATTCTGATAAAGGAAAAAAAGGATTCCAATGGGCAATTTATAATTCGACTATTTGTCTTGGAACTGCAGTTGCCGCATTTTTTGGAGCATGGCTTGCACAAAAGACTACATTCACTATTGTATTTCTTCTGACAGGAATCATGGCTATTATAGGTTTTATAGTTCTTTTATTTCTTGAAAGAAGCGCTTTGAAAAAGACATAATTGAAAAAAATTTATATACCAATTTTAATTATAATAACTAAAAAGAGAAGATGGGAATTATAAAAAATTTTCTTTCTATGAACAGAACTTTAGGATTGCTTATAGTATCTGACATTTTTGTGCTTACTGGATTTGGATTGGTTGCTCCGATATTGGCTATTTTCATAAATGACAATCTTGTCGGAGGAAGCATTTTTTCTGCAGGACTGGCAAGCACAATTTTCCTCCTTACTCATGCACTGTTGCAGATATTTTTTTCCTATAAATTCAATCCAAAAGACAGGCTGTGGATGTTAAGGTTAGGAACACTAATTATAGCTCTTGTTCCTTTGGGTTATATCCTATCAACACATATATATCATATTTATGCAGTGGAATTTGTTTATGGCATCGGAGCAGCATTTGCTTATCCTGCCTGGTCAAGTCTGTTTACTGCGCATCTTGAAAAAGGAAAAAGAGGATTCCAGTATTCGGTTTATTCCTCAAGCGTCGGAATCGGAACTGCAATAACAGCAGGAGTAGGGGCATGGCTTGCAGAAAAAACAAGTTTCCAGCTTGTATTTATCCTGACAGGAATAATTGCAGTCGCAGGATTGTTATTCTTATTCAGGATTGAAAAAAAGTCTCTGAAAAAAACCTGAAAATGAGAATGCTTATCTGCGGTGCAGGTTCTATAGGAATTTATCTCGGGGTTAAACTCCATGAAAAAGGGCATGATGTAAAATTATTCGGAAGAAAAAAGCTTGGAAGCACCAAAGAGAGTATTATTATTGACAATAAAAAATTTGAGATTCCTAAAAAGCTTTTTAAGATTCCTAAAAATGAGAAATTTGATTTTGTCTTTTTAACAACAAAATTGTATGATTTGGAAAAGATGATTAAATCAATCAAAAACAGCGGTATGAAATATTCAGTAATAGCCGAAATACAGAATGGATTGGTTGATACCTCAAAATACAAAAAAATGCTCAATAAGAACCTGATTCCTGTCTGCGTCTTTTCAGGTTTTAATCTGTCAGGAAACAAAATAATTGTAAAAGCAACTCCTGTGGGATGGAAGACTGAAAATTCTGCTACAGGAAAAAAAATAATCAGGGTTATTTCAAATGCAGGAATTAAGTGCACAACCGCAAAAAATCTGGATTCAATGAGGGCAGAGAAAACAATAATAAACTGCTGCTTAAACGGGCTGTCTGCAATAGAGAAAAAGTCATTTAATCTTCTCTTCAGGAATAAAAAAACCAGGGAAAGAATAGAAAAACTTTTTTATGAGTGCCATAATATCCTGAAGCAGGAGTATAATCTTGATTCTGCAGAAAAAATAAAAAAGAGAATGTACAAAAATTGGTCAAAGTTAAATCATTATTCTTCAACATACCAGGACCTGGTTTCAGGCAGAAAATCAGAGATAGGTTT
>MFWP01000007.1:27158-27407 GCA_001786415.1 Candidatus Pacearchaeota archaeon RBG_19FT_COMBO_34_9 | reverse complement strand
AAGGAAAAAAAAGGGCAGATATAGCCTATAGTTTCAAGATATATCTTGGCTTTTTAAAAAAGTACAAGTTTTTGATAGCAGTAATATTATTCCTGGTGTTTATTTTAGAGGCAAGGCATATTATTGAGAGTTATCTGTTTAAGGTTTTAGTTGATAAAGGAACTCTTTTTGCAGGAGATATGCTCTCTAAGGAAGCATTTATAGAAATATTAATAATTTTAGTCGGAGTTTTTTCCGGTATAGTAATCT
>MFWP01000007.1:24037-27149 GCA_001786415.1 Candidatus Pacearchaeota archaeon RBG_19FT_COMBO_34_9 | reverse complement strand
TTTTGAATCTAAATTAATCATCGACCTGAAGCAGAAGTATTTTAATCACCTGATTGAACTGGATTACAAATTTCATGTAACCCAAAAAACAGGAAATATAATTTCAAGATTATCCAGAGGAGGCGATGCGATGGAGAAGATAACAGATGTGTTAATATATAATATTGTGTCTGTCATCTTCAGCTTTATTATGGTTATAGCAAGCCTTATTTATTTTGACCCTGTTTCTGCAATAGTCACTTTAAGCGTGGCATTTGGATTTATTTTCTTTAGTTATTTTATGCAGGTAATATCCCAGGAATCAAATGTCCGTGCAAATGATGCAGAAGATGTTGAGAGAGGAAATATCTCTGATTTTTTCACGAATATAGATTCAATAAAATATTATGGCAAGGAAAAAAATATCAAGAAGAAATTTGAGGAAATTATTAACAATACAAAAAATGCATTTATGAAAAACTGGGGTTATCACAGATGGCTTGATTCAGGGAATAGTATTCTTATAGGTGCAGGAACACTCATTCTTTTGATATTCCCAATCATAAGATTTCTGAATGGAGAAATTAACCTTGGTACAATAGTTTTCATCTATTCTGTATATTCTCTTTTGGTTGAGCCATTATATAATTTCATCTATGGATTGAGAGGAGTTTACAGCTCGCTTGCAGATTTCCAGTCCCTTTTTGAATATGGAAAAATCCAGAGGCAGATTGAAGATAAGCCAAATGCCCCTAAAATGACTATAAGTGGTGGTGAAGTTGAATTCAAAGATGTATCATTCAATTATGGAAAAAGAAAAATATTTGATAATTTCAATTTGAAAATACCAAAAAACAGCAAGATTGCCTTGGTCGGGCATTCAGGTTCAGGAAAAACAAGCCTAATAAAGCTTCTTTACAGGTTTTATGATATAAACGAAGGAGAAATACTCATAGACAGAAAAGACATAAGGGACTTTAGGCAGGATTCATTGAGAAGCGAAATGTCTATTGTTCCGCAGGAATGTGTCTTGTTTGATGATACTCTTTATAATAATATTTTATTTTCAAATCCCACTGCCTCAAAAGAAGAAGTGATGAAGGCAATAAAATTTGCGCATTTGGATAAAGTGATAGAAAGATTTCCAAAAGGAGAAAATACTGTTGTTGGAGAAAGAGGAATCAAATTATCAGGAGGAGAAAAGCAGAGGGTTTCAATTGCAAGAGCAATACTTGCAGACAAAAGAATATTGATTCTTGATGAAGCAACAAGCGCTTTGGACAGCGAAACAGAGATGGAGATTCAGAAGGATCTTGCTGAATTGATGAAAGGAAGAACATCCATAATCATCGCCCACAGATTATCAACTATAATGAGTGCTGACAAAATAATAGTTTTAAAAGACGGGAAAATTATACAGCAGGGAAGACATTCCAAGCTTATAGAAGAACCCGGAGATTACAAAAGATTCTGGAATATTCAAAAAGGAGGATACTTGAAGGATAATTCAACAGAGAAACTTTAAAAATTTTTCTTGATATAAATCTAAAAAAATGGGGTTTGATTTTATTGTTATCGGCGCAACAGGAATGCAGGGAAGGATAGTAACCAAGGATTTGATTAAAAGCAGATATTCTGTTTTGATGTGCGGACGTGATAAAAGCAGGATAGAGCATTTTTTAGAAAGATATGGGGATAAGGTTGATTTTGCTTATCTTGATTTAACTGATGAAGCAAAGGCTAAAGAAACAATAAAAAATTCAGGGGCTAAAGTTGCGATAAATTGTGCAGAGGGTGACTGGAATTTTAATGCATTGAAAATATTTGCAGAAATTGGAATTCATTCTATTGATTTGGGTTCTGATATCCCTGTTTTGAAAAAACAGCTTGCCATGAACAGGGAATTAAAGATGAGGAATCTTGTTCACATAACAGGATGCGGCTCTGTGCCCGGAATTGGAAATGTAATGCTAAATTATGCAGACAGGAAATTTGACAAAATAGATATAGTAGAAGTTGGCTTTGCATGGGATTCCAATATCAAAAAATTTGTTGTTCCTTTTTCAATCGAAAGCATCCTGGAAGAATTTACCATGAATGCACCTTATTTATATCATAATAAAATAAAAACAGTAAAACCAATGGATTCTGTAATACAGACATATCATAGGGCAATTGGGAGAGAGCCTGAATTTTTATGCGGGCATCATCCTGAAACTTATACTTTTCATAATTTTTGCAGAAAGAAAGGAGTGAAGACTATTGAATTTCATGCCGGCTTTCCTGACCATTCAATGCAGGTTATTCAGGCATTGCTTGATGTGGGTTTTGGGGGAAAGAAAAAAATTAATTTTAAGGGTATGGAAATCTGGCCTGATGAATTCCTGACAGAATTATTAAAAAAATTAAAATTTCCAAAAGGATATACTGAAACAGAGAATCTCTGGGTATTGGTAAAAGGAAAATATAAAGGAAAAAAGAGAAAGATATTGATGGAATGCATTGTTCCTCCTTTGAAAGGATGGGAGGATGCAGGATGCAATATTGATACAGGCATGCCTGCAAGCATAATGGCGCAGATGATATTCAAGGGAATAATCAATAAGCCAGGAGCTTATTCTCCTGAGGATATTGTTCCTGTCGAGCCGTTTTTCGCGGAGCTGAGAAAACGAAACATGCTTGTATATGAAAACGGAAAAGTTGTAAATTAATTCTTATAATAGAGCTTCTAGAATATCAGTTAGTTTTAAAAGGTAAAATTATCTTTGAAATATATAGCAGCGTAGAGCAGCCTGGAGTGCTCGCCGGGCCCATAACCCGGAGGTCAATGGTTCAAATCCATTCGCTGCTATTTTCTTATTCTCTATTGTAATACTGCGCTCTAAAAACTAATTTTATAAATTTATATCAATTAAATTTATAAACATTACAACTTTGAAAATTTCATGTTGATTTTAGGAATAGACGATGCAGGACGCGGTCCTGTTATAGGTCCTATGGTTCTGGCAGGATGTTTGATTGACGAAGAAACAGAAAAAAAATTCAAGGATTTTGGGGTAAAAGATTCCAAGCAGTTAACCCAGAAAAGACGTGAAGTTCTTGCTGAAAAAATAAAGGAACTTGCAGAAACTTT
>MFWP01000007.1:4480-24001 GCA_001786415.1 Candidatus Pacearchaeota archaeon RBG_19FT_COMBO_34_9 | reverse complement strand
AAAAAATCATAACGGAATAAATCTTAATTATGTTGAGGGATTAAAGACAGCAGAAATAATAAACAGGATAAATAAGGGGTTTGGGAAAATAAAGGTAATTATTGACTGCCCCTCTGTTAATATAGGAAGATGGAAGGATTTTCTGAAAACAAAAATAGACAATCTTTCAAATCTTGAAATTGTCTGCGAGCACAAGGCAGACAGGAATTATGTCGCTGTATCTGCTGCATCCATACTTGCAAAATGCGTCAGGGAAAAAGAAATGGATAAATTAAAGGAAAAATTCGGTGACGGGATTGGTTCAGGATATTGCTCAGACCCGACAACATATAAATTTCTTGAAAATCATGCAAAAGAGCATGAAGACAAGGGAATCTTCAGGAAAACATGGGGAACATGGAAAGATGCATGTGCTATTGCAGAGCAAAAGAGATTATTTGAATAATTCTTTAACTCTAGAGGGGTTACAAAAGGAACATTTATATAGAAGTGTATCTTACATTTAATATGAAAGAAAATAAAAAAGAAAAACTTGATGAAGAGAAATTAAATCAGAACCATGATCTTTGGAGAAATCATAAAATAACTGACAGTCAATATTTCAGTGAAATTAACAGGATAAGAAGCAAGATTTACTAGAATTAAAAATTCTTCTTAATACTTAAAAACCCAAAAAACTTATTGATTATATGTTTTGTAAAAAACATCAAATTAAAGGGGAAATTGACGGTCAAGAAACCGCAGGTGTCTTACCATGCTTTATATAAAAAGATTAATTATGCACGGCTTCAAAAGTTTTGTAAGAAAAACAGAAGTCCCTTTTTCTCCTGGCATTAATGTTATTGTAGGAGCAAACGGAAGCGGGAAAAGCAATATATCAGATGCATTATGTTTTGTTCTTGGAAGATTAAGCATAAAATCCCTGAGGGCTGCAAAAGCAGGAAATTTAATTTTTCTCGGAAGCAAGGCTGCTGCTCCTGCAAAAGAAGCAGTTGTTGAAATGGTTCTTGATAATGCTGAGAGGGTTTTTTCAGTGGATAAGGATGAAGTTTCGATAAAAAGAATAGTAAGAAGAAACGGGCAGAGCATATACAAGATAAATAATGAAGTGCAGACAAGGCAGGAAGTTCTTTCTTTATTGGCTCAGGGAGGAATTGACCCCAATGGATTTAATATAGTTCTTCAGGGCGAGATTCAGAATTTCGTGAGAATGCAGTCAGAGGAAAGAAGAAAAATAATAGAGGAGGTTTCAGGAATTTCTGTCTATGAAATGAGAAAGGAAAAATCCCTGAATGAACTGGAAAAGACAGAGGAAAAATTAAAGGAAGTTCTGGCAATTTTAAGGGAGAGGACAATTTATCTCAATAATCTTGAAAAGGAGAGACAGCAGGCATTAAGATACAAAAAACTTGAAGCAGATGTAAAAAAATTCAAGGCAAGCATTATTTATCAGGATATAAACCACAAGAAAAAAAATTCAGAAGAAATTAATTCAAAGATTTCAGGCAAGAACAAGGAAATAGAAAAAGAGAGAAAAATTATTTCAGAAATGCGCGCACTGATAGAAAATCTTGAGTCAAAAATCTCTTCTATAAACTCCACAATTCAGAAATCAACAGGGCTTGAGCAGGAAAGGCTGAATCAGGAAATAGCGAACATAAGGGCAGAACTTGCAGGGATGAATGTAAGAACAGAAAATTTTGAAAACAAGCTCAGCTCCCTGTCAAGAGAAAAGCAGGAGCTTCAGAATTCTGCAAGGGATTTGGAATTGAGCATAAAGGAACTTCAAAAGCCGCTCTCATCAGCAAAAAACCTGAAAGAAGCTGAAGCCAAGAAATACGAGCTTGACAAACTTGAAGAGCAGAGAAAGAAGTTTTACACAATGAGGTCTGAATTAAAATCATTAAAGGAAAGAATACAGGACAAGAAATCAACCCTTAATTCATATTCAAATGAGTCTGATTTTCTTCTTAAGCAGATTGAGTCAATCTCAAAAGAGCTTTTCAGCCCAAAGGCAAGCCAGGAAAAAATTGATTCCCTAAAATTATCTCTTGCAGAAAAGAAAAATCTTCTGGAAAATCTGATGAAAAAAGAAATTTCACTTGAGAAGCTTTCTGCAACCAGCGAATATGAAATAGAAAAGCAGAAGAAGATGATAGAAAAAATTTCAAGAATGGATGTCTGCCCTCTTTGCAAGAGCACTATAACCAAAGAGCACATAGAATCCATACATAAGGAGATTTATGAAAAGATAAATTCTCTGAACAAGGAAATAGAAAACTCAGACAGGGAATTAAAGGAAATTTACAGCAGGAAAGGGATTGTCAGCCAGGAGATAGAGGAGATTAATCTTGAAATATCAAGGGGAAATTCTGACATCATAAAATTATCACAGATTCATGAAAAGCAGAGCCAGATAAAGGCTATTCAGGAAAAAATTGACTATACCAAAGGAGAGCTCTCTGAATTTTTCAAAAGGGAAAAAAGCCTTGAAAATTCCTTTGACGAAACTTCAAACATAGAGCAGAAATGTGAAACACTGAGGGTTGAGATTCAGGAAATATCCCTTAGAAGCAGAGAAACAATTGATTCTGAAGTTTCATTCAAGACAAGAGAATTTGAGCGTTCAAAAATTTCCCTAAAGCAGATGTCAAGGGAAGAAGAAGAGCTTAATTCAGAGCTTGGTGAAATCAGGGAAAAAATTGAAGAGAAAGAGGAATTTCTTGAAAAGAAGAAAAATCAGGAAGAAGAGCTTGCTGAAAAATTCCAGAAATTGATTGCAGAAAGGGATTCATTCCAGAAAAAAATAAGGGATAATGAGATAGAAATTTCAAAAAGGCAGAACACGATTTACAATCTTGAGAGTGAGATGAATAATCTTAAAATTGATTTTGCAAGAATCAGCGCTGAAATTGAAAATCTTGAGACAGAAATGCTCGGCTTTCCTGATGCAGAAATAATAAAGGCAAACAAGGAAGTTCTTGCTGAAAGGCTTGGCAGGACTCAGGAGCTTTTGTCCCAGATAGGAAGCGTGAATCTCCGCTCCCTTGAAGTTTATGATTCTATAAAACAGGAATATGATTCCATAAAGGAGAAGACAGAGATTATTTCAAAAGAAAAAGAAGGAATCTTGAGGATAATCCATGAAATTGATGTGAAAAAGAAAAAGACATTCATGCAGACTTTGAATTCGCTTAACAGCACATTTTCAAGGAACTTTTCCCAGTTGAGCCAGAAAGGGCATGTTTATCTTGATTTGGAAGACAAGAAAGAGCCGTTTAATGCAGGCGTCAATATAATTGTGAAGACAGGGCACGGAAAATATTTTGATGTCAAGTCTCTTTCAGGAGGAGAGCAGACTCTTGTTGCTTTGTCATTAATTTTTGCAATCCAGGAATTAAAGCCGTATTATTTCTACATACTTGATGAAATTGATGCTGCTCTTGACAAGAGAAACTCTGAAAGGCTTGCAGAACTTCTCAAGAAATACATGCAGAAAGGGCAGTATATTGTAATATCCCACAATGACGAGGTAATAGCAAACTCAACAAATCTTTACGGAATAAGCATGCATGACGGCATTTCAAAGATAATAAGCCTTAAATTGTAAATTTCTTAAAACCTGCCATAATAAAATATCTGAATGATTTCCATCATCTTTTGATAATCTGCCTCATTTTCATAAATTGATAATGGATTTTTAATAAATTGATTAACTTGCCTCTTTAGATTTTTAATTTGGTTATTATATCCTATAATATCTTTTATTGTAATCTCTTTTGTAATTTGTTCATTATAGTCTTTAATCTCATATACCTCAATTTTTTTTAAGATTTTTTTTATTTTCCGGTTATGATTAAAACTCTGCGCGAATTCCAGGCAGAATCCACTGAGTTCTTTATTTTTTGCTAATGTTATGTTCGGATAAAAAGTCAATCCCAGTTCAATTATCTTCTTGTCCAAAAATCTTTGGATATATCCTGTATTTTCAATATCCTCCTCATTGAAATATACCCTTTTATGCCTTATCTGTTCATAAAAATTCTCAAAGATTACCCTCTCTTTGTATTCTTCTCTTATCTCAGGTTCCCTTTTTGAGAATTCTACCAAATCATCAATCTTTATCTTCTCTCTTTTTTGCCCCATCTTTCTTTTTCAGGAAAAATTGTTTTTTAATATTTTATGTGCTTGAGAATAACATCCCCTCTTTTCCCCTTAGGTTATAAATATAAAAAAAATAAAAAAAATAAAAGAAAAAATTAAAAAATTTAGTAATAACTTTCGCCGAACTCTTCAGTTTTTTGTGGTTTCTTTGTTATCAAGACAACTAATACAACTAACAATACCAGAAATACTACTGCTAAAATTACAGTAAGTACGAATACTGGGTTTGTCAATTGAACTTCTGATGGCTGAGCTATTCCGCTGAAATTAACAGTGCCGACAACAGCTGCTCCAGAGTAAACTACAACATCAAAGTTGTAATCGCCTGTTGGAACTTCTATTGCAACATTCTTGCTAGAACCAGCAGAAACTGCATATGTAGCTTCATTTGCATTGTACTTAACTGTGTAAACAACTAACTTGTTTGTTGGGTTAAGCAATATCAAATCATTTCCAGATTTTATTACTACATCAGAAACGTTGTTCTTTATTGTTATAGTCTTTTCAGCAGTGCTTGTTACTTCATCATTCTCAACACTAACTACAAGAGTGTAAACCCCGTTAGCAGTGTAAGGTATGTTCAAGTAAAGCTTTCCGCTTATAGTGTTATATTCATCTTCATCATGGTTTTCAAGAGCGAAAATATCTCCGAAGTAACCTTGTTTTTCAATGTTAAGTTCTGGTATGCTTACAGTAACGTAAACGTCATCTGCATCATTGTAACCAACATTTTTCAATACAACTTCAACTGGCAATTTCTCACCAGCATCAACTGAATTGTCAACAATAATTGACTTTATAGCAAGTTCGTAAGATGGTTTCTGAACATTTAGAACAATGCCTTCAACTTCTGTCTTTTTATCTGAGTTCCAGATTTTTAAGTTCAAAATCAAGTCACCGCTAAGTTCATCTTCATCTAAGTAATCTGTTGGAACTTTCAATGTTAAAGATTTGACATAAGTCTTTCCTTCTTCAACATCAAACAAAGGTGTAACAGCAATTACATCTGCTTTATTGCCTTCAAGTTCTGCTCTTATTCTGACATTAGATGCAGATTCATCAGTACTAAGATTAGATGCTCTAAATGCTACCTTAACACTTATAGTTTCACCAGCAATAACACTAAATTCATGGTTATCTAAAGATAAAACACCATCTTCAACAACACTTATACCGTTAACTTTGATATCAACAGTATCTGCATTTGCAAGATTAGTGACTCCACCATCATTTGGTGTAATGCTATAAGCACTTATCATAGCAGTTGCTAGAACTAAAACACTTGCGACTAACAATATAGAAACCAAAATGTTTTTATTCATTTTGTGTTTTTTATCCATTTTTTTTAATTGCAGAAAACAATGCGTTTTCTGTAAAAATTGAAGATTTAAATTATTTATAAACTTTACGGTGACAACAAAATGTAGGTATCCTATATATTTTATTTTTTACTAAATGTAAGTAACAGTTGGTGGTATGTTATCTATTTTGTAAGTAACTATCAGGCGTGACCCAAATTTAGAGGATAGATTGATAAAGAAAAACAGGGGGTTTCTTTATTTAGCGAGGAAATTCCAAGCCAAATTTTTAATAGCTTCTTAATTCATCCGGAGAAGTATGAAGCACTTTTTCAATAGGAGCCCTGCTTCTGTAAGCTTTGCGAATTAATTCTGCACAATTTTCATTTAATCTAAATGGGCCATCTGTTTTTATAGTTTCAGTAACACCATCCAATTCAGAATCGCATCCTGCATATTTGTATTTGATTCCAACCCATTCCTTTCTTTCACTTATCCAAATCATAAAAAAAGGAGACATCTCTACTGCAGGAAAAGAATTGATAAGATGCCTGTTAATTCTTTGGTTAGTATATCCTAAATATTCAGCAAATTGTGTTGACTTGGGTTCTGTTTCAGGGATATCTTCCGCATTGACAAGTTTCTCTAAATTTCCTTTTTCAGGGATTTCTATTGATAAATCCTCATCTTTATAACCAAAAGACGTTTCTGCTATGATTCTAATTTTAACCATGGCTAAAATGATATATAACTTATATTTAAAAGTTTCTATATTCACAGGCTCATCAGCTTAATGCTTGTGTCAGTTGTTGCGAAGTTCTTTGCAACTATAACCCTGCATCCTGCTTCTTCTGCAGAGATTATTATTGGTTTTGTTGCTGTTCCGTCAATTACTATAACAATGGGCTTTTCCCTAATTCTGTTTAAAAAACCTGAAAGGACTTTTACAGAAACACTTTTTATTTCATTCAGTGAACTGTCAAGAAGTACTGCCTTTTCGCTTCCTTCAATTTCTGTTGAAATCTTTTTTAATTTGTCTTTGTTTATTTCATCTATCTGAAAATGTTCTTGTTCTATTTTTGTCTGAATAGGTTCTCTTTTTCCATCATTTCTTGCAGAAAGAAATTCCCTTGCGGGAATTTTCTTTCTCAGTGCCATTAAAATCTCTTTTCCTGCAAGTTCCTCGACTTCTTTTCCGTCAGGAGCTACAGCAATATATTTTATGTTGGCATTGTCAGATACATTCTGTGCAATTAATTTTCCGCCTCTGTCTCCGTCAATGAAAAGGGTAATTTCTTTTTCCTTGCCTAATTCCCTTATTTCATCAGGAAGTTTTGTGCCGTTCATTCCGATAACATTGTTTACTCCGTTTCTTATCAGAGCCAGAACATCTGCTCTTCCTTCAACAACAATTATCTCATTCCCTGAAATATCTCCTGATGGAAGCTTGTTTTCTCCGTATTCCTTGATTCCTGCAATTTTTGCAGAATCTTTGATTTCTGCAGATATTTCCCTTGAATCGGTTTTCCCGTGAATTTCCTGCATAAGCTTTTTGGCTCTTTCAACAATATAATCCCTTTTGCTTCCCCTGACATCTTCTATTCTTTCCACAGATATCTGGGAATCGCATGGTCCTATTCTTTCTATTGTCTCAATAGCAGCAGCAATCAGAGTTGTCTCGCTCTGGTCCAAAGCAGTCGGAATTTTTATGACCCCCACTGTTTTTTTGCCTTCTTTGTGCAGTTCAACTTCAATTCTTCCTATTTTTCCTTCTTTCTGAAGCTCTCTCATCTCAAGTTCAGCACCCAAAAGCCCTTCTGTCTGCCCAAATATGGCTCCGATTACATCAGGCTTTTCCAAAGCGCCTTCAGCTGAAAAATTTGCATGTATCATATATTTTATTGATACTGGACTTATTTTTGCCATTTTTCTTTCTCCTTAGTTTAATTTATTTGAAATCTATGATTTCAGAAATATCCCAGATTTACGAAGCTTTCTTATCTCTTTTCCTTCAAAAATGAATAGGAAATGTGATTGTGAATGTGATAATCTATCCCAATAATCTGAATATTTCTGAGATAAAAAAAGAATGCTGGTTTAAAAACTTTGTCCTAAAAAGTTTTTAGGTCGAGCTTCAGTATTAGTGTGAGGCCTTTAAATGTTTGTGGATTATTTGCACCACGAATAAGATTTATCTTTTTTGCATAATTCAGCCCTTAAAGAATCAATTTGTTTTTGCTGTTCTTTTATTGCTTCTACCAGAACAGGAGTTATTGCACCGTAATCCATTCCTGTTGCATAAAACCCATTTTCTTCATAAGTTACTATTTCAGGAATAACTTTTCCGACTTCTTCAGCAATCATACCCATATCATGCTCTCCTCCGTGTTCTTTGTCCCAGTTAAAATATACTCCTCTTATGCTAAGGATTTTTACTAAAGCATTATCAATTTTAGTAATATTTTTTTTCCATCTTATTGATGAAGGCGCACCGTAATTTGTTCCTGGTCCCTGTGCATAAAAATCATATCCTCCTGAATTTCCATAACCTCTTACACCAATCATTCCCTGTCCAGATACTCCCCATCCCTGATTGCATTCTCCATAAACTCCAACCTGCCCTGCAGCTACACCATGCACTCCGACACTAATTCCAGAACCATATACACCAGCACCATAACCAATTCCAGTATCACTGCTGCTTATTGCTCTTATCCCATAACCAGCAGCATAACTGTCTATGCCAATATGGCTTGCTTCAATAGATAATCCCTTATCATATGGCCCCCTTATGTATATTCCATGATAACTGCTGGATGGGATTCCCCCACCAACATTAATACCTCCATTCTTAACACTAATATTTCCTTTTGTTATTGTAATATTCCCTATAGGTATAACAAATCCTCCGCTGAAATTCATCTCAGTTGTAGTATGCCCGAAAGTTGCAGGAGTTGAAGTCCCATATGCCAGGACACCAATGCTTGATGCTATTAAAATTCCAATAATAATAAAAACATAAATCAGAATATTCTTTCCACCCCTTTTCATATAGATTATAAGAATAATTATTTTTTAAATGTTTATATGCCTAACTTGTTTCTCATCTTCATCAGTTCACCTATCATTCCCAGTTCTTTGTAGAGCGCCAGAAGTTTTTTGTTTATCTCGCTTTTTTCCGCATCAGAAATATTCAGAGTCAAAAGTTTTTCATAAGTTTTTGCTGCCCTGTTTCTCCTTTTTTCTTTTTCATATATCTGCGCCTGATTCTTGTAGAATTCTTTTATTGAAATCATGATTGTTGCTCTTTCGCCTGCTTTTACTTCAGAAATAATTTTTTTAAGCGCCATGTCTGCCCTGTCAAAAAATCCCGCTTTTATGTAGCATTGGGTTTCCTTTACAAAATTTCGGCTTTTTTCTGCAGGAGCGGAAATTTCAGCAATTTTGCCGTAGATATCTGCAGCATCGCCGAACATGTTTCTTCTTTCGTAAATTTCTGCAAGTTTTGTATAAATAAATTTTCTTATATCTGTCGGAATATTTTCTTTTGCAAATCTTGTTATATTATCAATAAGCACATAATCGCCTTTGCCTGCGAGTTCTTTTTCAATCTCTATTTTTGTCATCTCTTTTCTTAGCATTTTACATCAGTTTCTTTTTCAGAATTTTCAGAATTTTCTCCAAATCATCAAAATCATCAAGATTGCTTATTGGCACTTCAAAATGAGTATGGCTTCCTGTTATTGTAATAAGATATCTGTTTGTCTTGCTCTCTACGATTTTTCTTTTGAAAAATTGTTGGTCTCTGACCTCTCTTTTTTCTCCCATGCTATATGAGATAAGGATTGGGTTTAAAAGTTTTTATGAGAATAAATGATATAATTGTCTGAAATTAATTTTTTTCTCTTTCTTTAATATATTCAGCAAGATGATGAACTATCCCCAATGCGCCTATTCCCTCTTTTTCAAAAAAAAGGAGGTTATCTTTAGCGACTTCCAGAAGACCTCTGTCTTCTTCTTTAACCTTTTGGTACATTTCTCTGAATTTATGTTCATATCTTGTTATCATTTTAAAAAATTAGAAATTTAATAAGAATTTATTGTTTCTTTTTTGTTATTTCAATGCACATGCCTGCAGCAACTGTTGAACCTGCGTCTCTTACTGCAAATCTTGACATAAAAGGATTTTCCTTCTGTGTTTCAATGCATAAGTTTCCCTGCGGCTTTATTCTTACTTTAGCAACATCGCCGTTCTTCAGGAAATCAGGATTTTGCTTCATAACCTGTCCTGTTTTAGGATCAATCTGTTCTATAAGTTCTATGAACTGGCATGGAACCTGAGCAGTGTGAACATGGAATACTGGTGTGTATCCTTTAGCCAAAACAGTAGGATGGTTGATTACTGCAATCTGGGCAATAAATTCTTCAACAACCGGAATTGGACTGGCAGCATCGCAGATTACATCTCCTCTTGCAATGTCTTTCTTTCCGACTCCTCTTACATTTACACCAACATTATCTCCTGCCAATGCTTCTGGCATTGCTTCATGATGCATTTCTACTGTCTTGATTTCTCCTGCGATTCCTTTTCCTGTTCTTCCTGGCAATACTAAAACTTTCTGCCCTACTTTCATGATTCCTGTTTCAATTTTTCCTACAGGAACAGTTCCGATACCTGTAATTTCATAAACATCCTGAACAGGCATTCTCATTGAAAGGTTAGTGGGAAGTTCTGGCTGAGGGAACAAATCAAACTGCTCCATAATTATTGGTCCTTTGTACCAAGCCATATTAGCTGATTTTTTAACAACATTATCTCCCTTCTGCCCTGAACAAGCAATGAAGTTAACTTTTTCAAGCTTGTATCCGACTGTTTTTAATAATACAGAAACATCTTCTTTTATCTTGTTGAATTTTGCCTCGTCATAATTTATTGCATCCATCTTGTTTACCAAAACTGCAATATTCTGGACACCCATAGTTCTCAAAAGCCACAAGTGTTCCTTTGTCTGAGGTTCTATTCCTGTTGGTCCTGCAACTACAAGGAATGCAGCGTCTGCCTGTGAAGCACCTGTTATCATGTTCTTGACAAAATCTCTGTGTCCTGGTGCATCAATGATTGTTATCTGGAATTTTTGAGTAAGAATTTTCTTGTAAGCAAGGTCAATTGTAACTCCTCTTTCTCTTTCTTCTTTAATCTTGTCCATGACATAAGCGAATTCAAAACCTACTTTTCCGTGCTTTTCAGCTTCCTCTTTCAGTTTTTTCATTTCCTGTTCAGAAACTATTCCTGTATCAAATAATATTCTTCCAACTGTGGTTGACTTTCCGGCGTCAACATGCCCTACGAACACAACGTTCATGTTTGGTTTTTCTTTTGCCATTGTATATGTATAAAATTCTTGTTAGAATTTTTGCGTAATTATCTAAAAAAAATTATGTTTAAAAATGTTTTGGTTTATTGATTTTCCTTATTAATACTTCTGCCATAGCCAAGGTCTTTCCCTTCTTGCTTCCATAAAAAATTTAAATCCAATCTGTCCATCTTTTCTTGGATTATACGTGGGATATTTATTGATTCTAAAATTTGGGTCTCTTAATCTGCCAGTAAAAAATTCAGTTAAATCTTCATCAACTAATGTATCAATTCTTCGTTCATATGCTCTTTTTGCTAATCTCTCTACACAATCCCACATATGAAAACCAGCAATCCTTATTATACTAACTTCTCCTAATTGATTTAAGATATAATCTTGATTTGGGTAAGGGTATTCTCTATTTGATTGTTTTGTTGTATGAGTTTTAAAATCCAGCCCTACTTTTATAATTGTATCAGAAGAGTGAAGATTAATAATCTCCGAAACAGGAGTATCATCAAATATAGCATAATTTATTTTATAATCCATCTGTCTGTAACGAACATCAATACATGCATTAAGAGTATGTTTGTATTTTTTCTTAAAAAAGTCTATTCCCTTTTTTTCACGCCATCCGTTATTCTCTATTTCAAAATTAATTATTTGTGGAATTGGATATAAAAATATAAATTGCTTCATTTATCTATCTTTACAGAATTATTTTTAAAACTACTGATTCTCAGCCAGTCCTTTTCTTTCCCTGATTTTTCTTATCACTTCTGTCTGCAATCCCTGCGGAACTCTCTCGAACAGCTGGTCAGATAATGATGATACTCCTCTTCCTTCTGTTGCAGAACGCAAATCATTGCTCCATCCTATCATTTCAGCGACAGGAATTTTTGCCTTCACTGCTGTCTCTCCTTCTTCCTGTTTGACTTCAAGCATCTGTCCTCTTTTGCCTCCGACTAATTTTGTAATTGCACTTAAGAATCTGTCAGGAACTTCAATAAGATGTATCTGCACTGGCTCCAAAAGACATGCATCTCCTTTTTTCATTGCTTCTGTTATTGATTCTCTTACTGCAGGATAAACCTGTGCAGGCCCGCGGTGAATTGCATCTTCATGAAGTTTTATGTCGTCCAAAAATACTTTCATTTTTGTGCATGGCTCTCTTGCCAATGGTCCTCTGTCAATAACCATTTCAAATGCATCAAGAACCATTTCAATTACTTCCCCAATATGAACTTCTCCTTTTGTCCTGTCAAAAAATATATTTCCTTTGTAAATATCCCTTATGCTTTTGACTGTGTCGTTATCCCAGTCGAAGTTTGAGAATTTTGTCACAAGCTCCTGGCTTTTCTTTTTTACTCTTCCTTCAGGAATGTCTCCGTTTTTTATTGCTTCATGAACATTTTCTTCAAGAGGTTCTACTGAAATAAAAAAGCTGTTGTGCTTGTTAGGGCTTCTTCCTTCCATCTCAGGTGATTCTTTATTGGCAGTTTCCCTGTAAACAACAATCGGCGGTGATGTTTTTACATCAAGTCCTTTTTCTGTCTTTATCCTGTTTTCGATAATTTCAAGATGCAGTTCTCCCATTCCTGAAATCAGGCTTTCTCCTGTCTGCTCGTTAATTTCTATTTTTACAGAAGGGTCTTCTTTTCCTACTTGTTTTAATATTTCAACAAGCTTTGGCAAGTCCATCATTTTTTTGACTTCAATTGATTTTGTAACAACAGGCTCAAAAATATGCTTCAGTTCTTCAAATGCAGTTTCAGGTTCAAGTGTGACAGTTTCTCCTGCTTCTCCTGTAACTCCTGAAATCGCAAGGACATTTCCTGGTCCGATTTCTTCAATCTGCTCTGGCCTTATTCCGTTGTAAATAAATATCTGCTGGACTTTTTGTCTTTTCTTTGCCAGATTAAGATAAACTTCCATTCCGTTTTTTATTGTCCCTGAAAATAATCTTCCTGCTGAAATCTCTTTTCCAGAACGGGGGTCGATTACAATTCTTGTTATGACAAAGGCAATTTTTCCGTTAGGATTGCATGCCATAATGTTTTTTCCAAACTCGCTGTCCAAATCTCCTTTCCATATTTTAGGGATTCTGTATATCTGTGCCTCAAGAGGATTAGGCAAATGCTTTACTGCCATATCCAGAAGAACTTCATAAAGAGGCGCATTTTTCCAGACCCATTCTTTTCTTTCTTCCTCATTCATTTCATAAAGTGCAAAAATATCCCTGAAAGTTATTCCTTTTTTTTTCATGAACGGAACAGATAATGCCCAGTTCTCTCTCGCGCTTCCGAATGCAACACTTCCGTCGTTGATATTAACAAGCCATTTTTCCTTGAATTCAGGCTCTGCAATTTTGCTTATTAAATCATTGAATTCATTGATAATTTTTACAAATCTTTGCTGCATGCTTTCAGGAGTAAGCTTCATTTCTTTCATTAATCTGTCAACTTTATTTATGAACAAAACAGGCTGGACTCTTTCTCTCAATGCCTGCTTGATTACTGTTTCTGTCTGGGGCATTATTCCTTCAACAGCGCACACAAGTACAATAGTTCCGTCAATTGCCCTCATTGCTCTTGTAACATTTCCTGAGAAATCAACGTGTCCTGGAGTGTCAATAAGATTGATTAAATATTCTTCTCCGTGGAAGTCGTGAACCATTGAAACATTTGCTGAATCAACTGTCATTAATCTCTCTTGCTCATCCAGATGCTGCCATGTTGCCATTCCTGCTTCCAAGTCTCCTGCAGATTTTGCAGCCATATATCCTGATGCTGCGAGAAGATTATCTGTCAGAGCAGTTTTTCCGTGATGAATGTGCGCGCTTGTTGCTATATTTCTGATATTTTTCTGAGTTCTGCTGATTCTCTGTATCTTCTGAAATTGTGTTTCTTTTTCTGCCATGTTGATAAATCTAAAATTAGATTAATAGATATTAATTGAAAAATTCATTTAAAAAACTTTGGTTGAATTATTTTAGTATATCCTCTTCTTGAATTGTTCTGTAAAAAGAAATATCTTATCAGGCTCACATGAATTATCATAACACTTTATGATTATGTCAGTAAGTCCATCTATAAGCTTGTTATTTTCTGCTTCAGATAATTTTCTCCCTTCAATATAATTAAGATATAATCTGTAAGTCTCTTTTCTGTCCAGCATTTTATCTCGCAGAATCAGCCTGCTTTTCACTTTCATTCTTTTTTCTCATAGCAAAACTTTCGCCATTGCTTTCATATGCGAGAATTATCTCTTCTGAAAGTGCCTCAACAAAATTTTTCTTTTTGTTAAAAGCCTTATCTGATGCTCCATGAACCATCCATCTTAAAGAAAGATTTACTCTTCTTAATGGTGCAACATCAACTGCCTGCGGATATCTTGCCCCCCCGTATTCTATGGCAGTTATCTCGTCTCTTGGAGCTGAATTTTCAATTGCTTTTACCAAAACCTCAACAGGGTTTTTTCCTGTTTTTTGCTCAATTATCTTGAATGCATCAAGAACCATCTTCATATTTTTTGTATATTTTCCTGTTGCTGTCCCTTTTGCTATCTTATGTTTTTTTCCTCTGTGCCCTGCAACAGCAATTCTGTTCATCAGTCTTTCAACAATATTCACTTTCATCTGTCCAAGTCTTTGGACATTTCTTCCGTGGCTTTGCAGAATAAGTTTTGGCTGAAGATTTATCACAGATTTTAATCCTGGGTCTTTTACTTCAATCCCTGAAATATCATACAAGTCAAATATTTTGAAATTAATTGTCATGTTTTTCTTTTCTTCTGTATTCCTCCCTTGCTTTTTTTTCATTAACCATTGTTGGAAATAAATAATGTGCTTCTTTTAAGTTAATTTCTCTTCTTGCAATCTTGTCGGCACTATATAATGGATTTATGGCTACATTAAAACTTCTCATCATATTATCTGCCACTAATGCAACAGATGCAGTATAAGAATCTGCATATGGAATACATTTTTGCTTTAATATTTTCATTTTATCTCCTGCCCTTTTCTATCTTGCCGTTTACAAGCAGATGCAACGGCTGATCATTTACCTGAATAACCTGAAATCTGACTCCCGGAATATCACCCTTGCTTCTTCCCTGCTTTCCGCCTATTCTCTGAATTAAAACTTCGTCATGCTCGTCAATAAATCTTTGTGCAAGATTTCCGGGAATAAAAGCAGTAACCATTTTCCCGTTTTTCTTAAGCTGTACTTTGCAGCATTTTCTCATTGCTGAATTTGGCTGCTTTGCTTCTTTCTGGACTTTCTGCAGGACAATTCCCCTTGCCTGATTTGCACCTTCAAGAGGGTCTGCTTTTGCATATAAATTAAGAGTTTTCACTTTGTAATTTCTGTCTTTCCATCTGAATTTCTTCCTGTCCTTCATTAATTTTTTTGCTGATTTTAATCCCATGATTTTCTCCTGAATATCATTGGCTGAATTTTCTGATTCAGTCCCATGTTAACTATAAAATATTGTTGAGAAAAATAGTTTTTAAATGTTTTTAGAATAAATTTATAGTATCTTCAAATCTTTTCCAAAAAAATCTTTCACAATCTTCTGCAATTCAACCAGTCTGACTTTGTTTCTTCCAATCAGGGCAGCCTTGTTCTGCATGTTTCCTGCAGTAATAACTATTTCATTTGCCCTTATTTCTAAATCCTTGAAAATTACAGGCTTGATAATTGTCTGGATAAATCCCCTTGCATCCTGCAATCCTCTTGGCATCTGGATTATTCTTATTTTTTTTCCGAGAATTTCCCTTAATCTTTTTATGTTTTCTCCTTCTCTTCCCACAGCCTTCATGACAAATTCCTGGGGAATGCAGAATATTATCGCGCCGTTGTATTGAGCGTAGAATCTTGTATGTATCTTTGTAATCTGATTAAATAAATTCAGATGTCTTATGTCCTGCATATTAATTGTGTTCATAAATTTTGTAAAGTAATTTGTTTTATAAAGTTATTGATAATTTCAGAATCACTTATTCGTCCCTTCAACAATTTCCTTCTTACGACGTTTTTGTAAAAAAACGAAGTCATGAAAGAAATCATGCTTATTTGTTTGTTTTTTCAACAATTTCCTTCTTCGCGGTTTTTTTCTCTGATTCTTTTTTTATTAAAGGACCGATTACCTTGACTAATAATCCGGGCAATCCTGTTCCGATAGGAACCGGCTGGTTCAGCATTATATTTTCTATGACGCTTATTAATTTGTCCTTGCTTCCTTTTATCGTCGCATTTATGAACTGCTTTCCAGGAGTTTCAAAAGTTGCTCTTGCCAGTATTGATGACTTCTGCGCGATTATTCCCATTCTTGTAACTCCTTTGATTTCTCCTGTGCTTGTCATCGCATCAGAAACAAGCTTCAGATGCCTTTCATTAATATCCAGTCCCTGTGTATTTATTACATTGTAAATTTCATCCATTATCAGCTGCCTTGCAACTTCTATCCCGAATATTTCCGCAACTTCATAAAAGTCATTTGATATTGTTCTATCAGCATCAGTTTCCTTTAACTCAATTATCTTTTTCATGTTTGTTCCGAGTGTCATGATTACAAAGTCCTTTTCCTTCTTTACTATAAGAATTTGTTTTACACCCTTGATTCCTGAAATTATTGTCTTCTTCAGTTTCTCCTTTAGCTGGTATATATCTTTGAAGCTGAATTCAGATGCATTTAATGTTATTGAATCTGCTTTTTCTTTGGCTTTGAAACCAAGATTATTCAGCCTTTCAACAATTGTTTTTACTGAACTGTGAGTCTGCCTTAATCCGTTCTTGTCAATTTTTATTTCAATTATCTTATTGCTGAAATTCAAATTTATTTCAGATGCTATTTCTCTTAATGTAACTTCTTTTATCTTTTCAGCGAAAGTTTTTGCATCTTTCTCGTTGTTATATTCTTTTTTCAGATAAATTTCCATTTTTGGAGAAGAAGGTTTCTTTCTTGCATCAAAAATTTCCACAAGTCTTGGCAGTCCCATTGTAATTTGCATCTCATGAACTCCTGCAAAGTGGAATACATTAAGCGCCATCTGTGTTGAGGGCTCTCCGAAAGATTGTGCTGTTATAATTCCTATTGCCTCTCCTGGGCATATTTGTTCCTTAAGATGAAGTTTTGAAACATCCAATCCGTCATCCCCGTATTTGTACTGAATTACATTGTTGTTGCTGTCTCTTACTGTTCCGTCGTATTCTATTCTCAAATCCTGCAGTGCATTTGCAAGTCTTCTGTATAAATATCCTGATTTTGGGGTTCTTAATGCAGTATCCATGAGAGAGTCTCTTCCTGTAATCGCGCCGAAAAAGAATTCATCAGGCCTTAATCCTTTTATGAATGAACTTCTTATGAATCCTCTTGCTTTTGGAGACAAATCTCCCTGTTTGAAGAAAGATAATGTTCTTTTGTTGTAACCCAAATCAATTCTTCTTCCCCATAATGCCTGCTGTCCGACACATGAAGCCATCTGGGTTATATTCAGGATATTTCCTCCTCCGCCAGACATAATCATGTGGTTTACAGGATTTTCCTTTGGGAATTTTTCTTTTACTATTTCTCCTATTTTTGTTCTGATTTCATTTAATGTCTGCAATATTCTTATTTCTCTTGATTCCTCGTCTGTTTTTCCTGGTATTCTTTCAAGTTCTCCTTTGTTATATTGTTCAATTATTTCTTCTGTTCTTTTCTCTGCTTTCTTTATTATTTCCTCTCCTGCATCAATGACGCTCTGGTCTAAGTCCAAATCTTCAAGAGAGATAGTTATTCCTGTATCAGAAAGATATCTAACTCCAAGATTGAATGCTTTTCTTATTGTCTCAAAAGTTTCTTCTGTTCCTGCAGTTCTTTCAAGCTCCTTTATCAATTCTCCGTCCTCACTTCCGAATAATGTCTTGTTTATATTTCCCTTGATAATTTCCCCATCCTTGATTTTTACAGAATCGTTGGAGAAATTAGTATTCTTTGGCAATATCTGCGAGAAAATTTCTGTCCCCATAACTGTCTTTTTGGTAATCTGGTGGTCAATGCCTAATCTGTAAAGCATCTGGTTTGCATACTCCCTTGAAAATTCCTCTCCGCTGAGCAGGTAATTTCCTGTGATTGCATCGCCTATGCATCCAATAAGATTTGTATTATTTTTCGGAGAGATTAAATTTCTTTTTACATCAAGAAGAATTTTGGCTTCTGCTCTTGCTTCTTCTGTCTGAGGCGAATGAATATTCATTTCATCTCCGTCAAAATCAGCGTTGTAAGGAGCAGCTACAGCAGGATGCATTCTGAAAGTCCTCCCCTGAAGGACTCTTACAAAGTGAGCCATCAGGCTTCCTCTGTGAAGGCTTGGATGCCTGTTGAATAAAACAACATCTCCGTCCTGCAAATGCCTTTCTACTTTATATCCTGCAGTTAATTCATTGATTATCTCTTCCTTTAAATCAGGAGTAATCTTTTTTCTTTTTCCGTCAGGCCTTATGACATAATTTGCTCCGGGATATTCTTCTGCTTTCTCGATTAATTTTTTAAGTTTTTCAATATTCAAATCAGTCACGCTTTCTGCAACAGTCACGACTCTTGCAATTTCATAAGGAACTCCGACTTCATTAATTCCTATATATGGGTCAGGAGAAATTACAGTTCTTCCTGAATAGTTTACTCTTTTTCCTGCAAGATTTTTTCTTATTCTTCCTTCCTTGCCCTTGATTCTTTCCATGATAGTTTTCAGAGGCTGTCCGCTTCTGTGCCTTGCAGGAGGAATTTTAGCAACGCTGTTATCAAAAAATGTTGTAATATGAAACTGCAGCAAATCCCATAAGTCTTCAATAATAACTTCAGGTGCTCCTGCATTAAGATTTTCCCATAGTCTTTGGTTTGCTCTTATTATATCAGAAAGTTTATGCGTCAAATCATCCTCGCTTCTTTCTCCTGATTCAAGAATAATACTCGGACGGACTGTTACAGGAGGAACCAAAAGCATTGTAAGAATAGCCCATTCAGGACGGCATGTTACGGGATTTATTCCTATTTTTTTTAATTCTTCATTTGGAATATTCACAAGTGTTTCCCTTATCTCTGTCGGGAAAAGTCTTGTTTTTCCTATTAGGAAATTAGTGGGCTTGTCAAGTTTTATTCTTTCATGAACTGCTCCGCAGTGCGGGCATTTCTTTGCATCTTTTGCTTTTTTCGCCCTTTCGCTTAAAGAATATTTTTCCATGTCTTTTTCTGCAACTAATAATTTTCCGCACTCTTTGCAGAAGCATCTTAATCCAAGTTCAATCAATGGAACATATTTCAGATGAATAACAGGACGAGCCAAATCAATGCTTCCCGGATGCCCGAGGCATTCTTTTAATCTTCCACCGCATGTACGGCATCTTACTCCCGGGTCAATTGCACCAAGCCTCAAATCCATCAATCCTCCGTCTACAGGATATCCGTCTATATTATATAATTCAGGTGTAACTATTTTTGCAGATGAAATTTTCTTTATTTCTTCAGGGCTGAATAATGAAAATCTTATTTCATCAACGCGTTTCTTGACTGGTTTTGATTCTATCATTTTTATTATTTTATTTATTCATATTTATTTTTTAATCCGAATGTTGTATGAATATGAAGTCCCTGCAGTTCTTCAAGCAGTAATTTGAATGCATATGACATTTCAACAGGCTCAATGTCCTCGCTTCCGCACA